>NZ_JBRKIS010000026.1:0-88040 GCF_052983315.1 Sinomicrobium endophyticum | reverse complement strand
GAGTATCTCTCGGCATCCGGTATAGGTAAATTATTGGATAATAACCTGCCAGAGCTTGCGCCCCAATCCAAATATTCCTGGAGCGATGTCTTGTATTCATTGCTAAGCATTTACTTATGTGGTGGCGACTGTATCGAGGATCTTCAAACCCATCTTAAACATCATTTCAAAGGCAATCCTTACCTGAATATGCCTAGTTCCGACACGATGCTACGGCGTATAGGTAATTTATCCGAACCCACTGCCCAATGTAAGACCAAAAGAGGTTCTGTACTTCACACATACAGCACCCACTCGGTCTTGGGGCAATTGAACATGGAGGTATTGAAACATTTGGGTGTTTTTAAACAAAAGGAACTCCTGGTGGATTATGACAATACCATCATTTTCAATAAAAAAAAGGATAGTAAAATGACCTATAAGCGTGCCCCGGGGTATCAACCCGGGGTCTGCACCATTAATGAGAACCAGGTCCTTTACATAGAAAACAGGAACGGGAACAGTGACGCAAAGTCCTTTCAGTGGGATACATTATCTCGCCTGTTCCATTTGTTGGAAGCTAATATAGACCGTAAAATTGACCACTTCAGGGCCGATGCTGCTTCCTATCAATATGATGTTGTGAAATTAGTGCAACAAAAGGTAAGGTACTTTTACATTGGCTGTAAAAACAGTTATGTGGAAAAATATTTCAAAAAAGTAGAAAGTTGGGACACCATATCGGATGCCAATAATAACGTTATGGAAATTGGACAGGTTTTAGTGACCCCATTCGAACAACAGGCCAAAAAGGCCGGGGAAAAACCTGTCCAATACAGACTGGTGGTCAAGCGGTCGTTCAAACCTACAAAACAAACCGATGCTTTTACCGGGGATGCTTATCAATACCGCGCCATACTCACCAATAACCTTGAACTCCATATCACCGAACTGGTTCGGCTCTACAATCACAGGGGGAACATGGAGCGTCAGTTTGATATCCTCAAGAACGATTTCGGGTGGGACGGGATGCCTTTCTCCGCCTTGGGCAAGAATACCGTTTTTTTATATTTAACAGCAATCTGCCGCAACCTTTACCATCATATCATGGAATGCTTTTCCTCCAAATACAAAACACTAAAGCCTTGCTATCGTGTTAAAAAATTCCTTTTTAGGTTTATCCTCCTGCCATCAAAATGGATAAAACGTTCCAGACAAGTATCCCTCAGGGTTTATGGAAATATGCCCTTAAAAACTTAGCTGGCAAAAACAAAAACGCTCCGTAAAATAATGACCTCCACAGAGAAAGTATAAAAACTTTAACAGGGGAAGTATGCCCCAACATTTAAAAAGATATCGGAAACCTACAAAAAAAGCAACGTTTAATCCTTAAAGCACCAAAATCAAAACGGGGGGTAATGATTTACTATAGACATGCGGATTTTAGGAGTTATCGGGATTATCGGGATTGCCCCGGGGTAGTTGATTGATGCTCCGGAATTCTGTACCGGAGGAAAATCAATTTATAAAGAAATCACTGGCTGCCGATGTTTCTTCCACCCAGATGCCCGAACCTGAGGACAGTACGAATTCGCTTAATCCAACTTCTTCGGTTTCGGGAGACCAGTCATATGTATATCCGAGACGTGTCCAGGGATAATGTCGGTCGGTTTCGCTGGTGAGTGTACGGTAATATGCAAAAATTATATAGTCGTTAAACCAGGAAGAATAAGTGTCCGCTACATTGTCTGCGAGAGCAGATCCTGTTGTGGTAGTGCTGATGTCCGGATTACCGGCAGGACGGTAGAGGTTTTCGGAGCGTACCCATAGGGTGCTGATGTGGGTATTGCTGTTTTCATCGGCCGGGGGAAGCCCCAGAACCTGGCAAATACGCATTATGGTATCCGAACTTTGGGTGAAATCATTCTTTATACGCGATTTCATCTGACCGGGAATAAATAACCAGGATTCTCCCCAGGTGTTGGTAATCGAATCCCCGGCAGGATAACTGGAAGGGTATTTATGGAAACTTGCCATTAACACATAGTTATGACCATCGATAGTTTTCCGTTGAAGACCTTCATTTTCCGGGGTTATGGCCCATAACGAATCGATGATCTCATCTTCTTCGGTAACCATGGCGTCGGAAATGGACAGGTAGTAGAGCTCCTCAAAGGTCAGTTCCGGCTCCGGAATCGAATCATCATCACTGCTACAGGCAGCACAAAGAATAGCAATAAACAGGGCTGCAAATGGCCTCAACGGGATAGTACGGAAGATCATGCGTAAAGTTTTAAAGATTTGGTGGTGTAAATATAACTAAAATATATTCGCAATACGTCGAAGTCAGGAAATTCAGGACAAAATATGGTGTTATTCTGATATGCGAAAGTAACCGGGTGTTTTCCGGGAAGTAAATATAGCAATAGGAATATGCCGGAAGGAGGTAAACAGAATCCCGGTTCGGATTATTCCGGACCGGGATGTATAATAAAAATCTTAAAATTCTGCGTTTTGTGGTGTTCTCGGGAAAGGGATAACGTCCCGTATGTTGGTCATGCCTGTGGCGAACAATACGAGCCGCTCAAAACCGAGCCCGAAACCACTGTGAACAGCGGTGCCGTATTTTCTGAGATCCAGGTACCACCAAAGCTCTTTTTCGTCTATGCCCATGGCTTTTACTTTTTCCAGGAGTACATCATAGCGTTCTTCCCTTTGAGACCCGCCTACGATCTCTCCGATACCGGGAAACAGGATGTCCATGGCCCGTACCGTCTTGCCATCATCGTTCAGGCGCATGTAGAAAGCCTTGATCTTGGCAGGGTAGTCAAACAGGATTACCGGGCATTTGAAGTGTTTTTCCACCAGGAACCGTTCGTGTTCACTTTGCAGGTCGGCGCCCCATTCTTCAATGATGTACTGGAATTTTTTCTTTTTGTTGGGTTTTGAATCCCTGAGGATATCAATGGCCTCGGTATAGCTTACCCTTTTAAAGTTATTATCGAGAATAAAGCGAAGCTTTTCCGTAAGGGGCATATCGCTTCTTTCGTTCTGTGGTTTGGTTTTTTCTTCATCCAAAAGACGTTTCTCCAGGAATTCCAGATCGTCTTTGCAGTTTTCCAAAGCATAGCGGATTACATACTTTATAAAGTCTTCTGCCAGGTCCATGTCCCCGTCGAGATCCATAAAGGCCACCTCGGGTTCTATCATCCAGAATTCCGCAAGATGCCTGGAAGTGTTGGAGTTTTCGGCACGGAAAGTAGGGCCGAAGGTATATACCTTGCCGAGAGACATGGCATAAGCCTCGGCTTCCAGTTGTCCGGAAACAGTGAGGTTGGTCTCTTTGCCGAAAAAGTCTTCTTTGTAATTTACGCTGCCGTCTTCCTGCAACGGAGGATTTTTGGCATCGAGGGTAGTTACCCGGAACATTTCTCCGGCACCTTCCGCATCGCTTCCGGTTATGATAGGAGTGTTCACGTAGTTAAATCCGTTGTTCTGAAAGTACTGATGTACCGCAAAGGACAGTGCCGACCGTACCCGCATTACCGCACTGAAAGTACTGGTCCGTGTACGCAGATGTGCTTTCTCCCTGAGAAATTCCAGGGAATGTTTTTTAGGCTGAATAGGGTATTCTTCCGGATGCGAATCTCCCAGGATTTCCAGTTGATTTGCCTGAATCTCTACTTTCTGTCCCTTTCCGGAACTTTCCACAAGGGTTCCTTTGATCCGGATGGCTGCCCCCGTTGTAATACGTTTCAGGACATCTTCGGAAGTGTTTTCAAAATCTACAACACATTGAATGTTATGAATGGTAGAACCGTCATTCAAAGCGACGAAACGGTTGCTCCGGAATGTTCTTACCCATCCCTTTACACTTACTTCCTGTAATAGCAGATCCTCAACAAGCAGGTCTTTTACACTGTACACCTTCATTTTTTTTAATCTTCTTGATAAATGATATGTTTTTTACCGGGCTTCAATGACTGCCGGACACCGGAAGTCAGCCGGGAAAAACACGTGATGTGTTTAATATCAGTTGGCAAATATAGGTGTTTTTTTAAAGAATGTCCGGGGATAACAAAAAACAAAAAGGGGATTTTTCCCCTTATTTCCTATTGCTGACAACCGTATTTTTGAATCGCAATTAATACCTGGTATTAATGCAATTAGGATAAGTAGGTTTGGGGAAACCATAAGAGCCTGTCGGTCCCACTCTGATTGTGAAAAATCGGGGTTCTATCCGGCAGGTTTTTTATTTTTCCTCATCATCTTCCGTCAGGACATCGATATTAGGTTCTTTTAAGACCTGTTTGTTGGCGATGCTTTTTTCCAGGGACAGCAGGAGGGAAGGGAGTAGTATAAGGTTGGACAGCATGGCAAACAACAGGGTCGAGGAAACCAGTCCCCCAAGTGCTACGGTACCGCCGAAACTGGACGTCGTAAAGACGGAAAAACCGAAGAAGAGAACAATGGAAGTGTAAAACATGCTCACCCCGGTTTCACGCAGTGCGGCAAAGACCGATTTTCGTATTTTCCAGCCATTGCTTACCAGTTCCTGCCGGTATTTGGCAAGAAAATGAATGGTGTCGTCGACCGATATACCAAAGGCAATACTGAACACCAGTATGGTAGACGGTTTTATCGGAATACCCAGAAATCCCATAACCCCGGCAGTAATGACAAGGGGGAACAGGTTAGGTATCAGGGATACGATAATCATTTTGAAAGAACGGAACATATATGCCATAAAAATGGCGATCAAAAGCACAGCCAGGGCTAGGGAAATAATAAGGTTTTTTACCAGGTATTTGGTGCCTTTCATAAAAACAAGGGCTTTTCCTGTCATGCTGACGTCGTATCTGTCTTCCGGGAAAACCTTGTGTATGGTTGTCCATAACCGGTTTTGTACATCCTCCATTTCATCCGTTCCCATATCCTGCATAAATGTAGTGATACGGGCTATCTGTCCTGTGGAGTCCACAAAACTTCGCAACAGGTTTGCACTGTCCGAGGACTTTTTGGCATAGGAAAGGATAAAGTTATTTTCCTGGTTTGAAGGAAGTTGATAATATGCGGGATTGCCGTTGTAATAAGCCTGTTTGGAATATTTTACCAGGTTGACTACCGATATGGGTTTGGAAAGTCCCGGAATATCCCTTATCAGGTCTTCCAGTTCGTCCATCCTTCGGAGTGTAGGCAGTTTCATAACCCCGTTCTTGCGCTTGGTGTTTATCATGACCTCCAGCGGCATGATACCGTCAAATTCCTTTTCAAAGAAGCGTATATCGTCAAAAAAACCGGTGCTTTTGGGCATGTCTTCTATTATGCTTCCGGATATACGGATCTGGTAAATTCCGATAATACTGGCAACCAGAAGTATAAGAGAACATACGCTTATTTCGATACGGCGGTATTTGACTGTCTTTTCCATCCAGTTCACGAATCCGCCTATCCAGCGCTTGTTCAGGTGTTTCAGGTGTCTCTTTTTAGGTAAGGACATGAAACTGTATATAATAGGAATAATGAGAAGAGACAGGACAAATATTGCCAGTATATTTATAGAGGCTACAATACCGAATTCTTTAAGAAGTTTGCTTTCCGTTACGATAAAAGAAGCGAAACCTACGGCGGTAGTGGCGTTGGTCATTAAGGTGGCATTCCCTATTTTGGATATTACCCTTTGAAGTGATTTTGCCTGGTTGCCGTGTTTTTTTACTTCCTGCTGATATTTATTGATAAGGAAAATACAGTTAGGGATACCGATAACAATGATCAGGGGAGGGATAAGTGCGGTGAGCACGGTTATTTCGTAATGGAGCAGCCCCAGAATACCAAAAGCCCACATAACACCAATGATAACTACCACCATGGAAATTAGCGTTGCACGGAACGAACGGAAGAAGAAAAAGAAAATAAGCGATGTCACCCCTAATGCTGCGAGAATAAAACCACCGATCTCGTCTATGATGTTCTGAGAATTTAATGTCCGTATATACGGCATTCCGGAAACATGAACCTTTAAGCCGGTATTGCTCTCGAATTTTTCGATGAGAGGTATGAAGTCGTTGAAAATAAAATCTTTCCGTACCGGGGTGTTTACAATTTCCTTGTCGAGATATACCGCGGTGCGAATAGTTTCGGTTTCTTTATTGAATAAAAGGCTTTCGTAAAAGGGAAGCTCGTGGAAGAGATGGTTTTTAAGGGTATCTATGGCCGCTTCGGATTCGGGTTCGTGATCCAGGAAAGGCTTTAATTCGAATTGCTCTTCTTCCGTATTCTTAACCAGCTCTTTCAGATTATCCGTGGAAATGACCAGGTCTACCTCCGGAAAGGCATTGAGTTGCTTACTCAGTTTGTTCCACAGGTTAAAGTTGTTCGGGGTAAACAGGGCGGGGTCTTTTACGGCCAGAACGATCAGGTTGCCTTCTTCTCCGAATGTCTCCAGAAATCGATTATATTCGACATTCACCGGGTGATGATCGGGCAAAAGGTTGGCTTCGGTATACGTAAAGCGCATGTTTTCCCACTGTGACGCAAGAAAAACGGTAATACCGGCAATTAAAAGAAGTATAAAAATCCTGTTTCGTAGAATTATTCGTGCGACCCTTTCCCAAAAGCCTTTCCGTATCCAAGCGACCATCTCGTTTTTTTAACTCGGCAAAGGTAAGAAATTAGTGTAGAATAGCCTCTTAAGTTTTTGTTAGAAACGGACGTACGGGGTGATTTTTACCCGCTTAAAAGCCTAAGCTCATGTAATATGTGAATTTAAAAGAAATGTTGTCATCAAAATGTGGCAGTCGGTAGGGGCCGTAACGGTACATGGCGCTGAGGCCAAATCCTTTGAATATTTTATTTAATTCGAAACCGCTTTCCAGATAGCCTTTGTTCAGAGATTTGAAATTCAGTCCTATATGTTTTTCCGAATGGGTTATACTTCCTATGGCAAATCGGGATATCAGGGTGAAGTCCGGTCTTATTTTTCCGATCAGTTTAAACCTGTTGGATTGATGTTTTAGCTGAACCATAACATAACGGTCCGAAAAGAATTCATTGAAATACATGGTCTCGAAACTATTCCGCCCCGCAACGGCAAACCGATGCAGTATGGCATCTCCCTGGGGCTGGTTCGGTGAGGCATTATACAGGTGGGTAATCGGAATATCTCCGTAAGCCAACCCTCCTTTGACGAGGAAACTGGTAACGGTGCGGTTGGGGTGTACGATCTGGTGCATACCCCGGAAGTCCAGCTTTGTAAACTCAAAATCGCCTTCCAGTATATTCCGAAAACTGCGTGTTGCCTGAAAAGTGAAATTAGGATAGCTGTTTCGCATGGTTGCTTTGCCATGCCTGGTTTGCATATAACGGCTGAAAGGGGCCCATTGTAAAGCCAGGGTAGCTTCGGAAAGTTTAAAATCGTAGTACGATGTACCGTCATGAACGTAAAGGTAGTTGTATGTCGGAATAATATTGCTCTGGCTAAACTGTAGTTTGGCACCGATCTTTGCAGTAATATCGTGTTCCAGGAATGCACTGGTCCTACGGGTTTTGTGGAACATGGTTATGTTGAATAGACGGGGTTCGAACAAGGAAAAGCTTCTGGCTTCATTGATGAATTCTGCGCTTCCGGTTTCCACAAGGTCGTCCATATAAGAAGTTCCTATCCAGGTGTTGGTTATTTTGGCAAGTCTTGCCGCTGCGCCGACACCAAACTTCATCCTTTTGTCTTTGGTGCCGTAAACACTGTAGGCCTGCAGGCGGTATTTCGATGAAAAATCCGTATTGGTTATGGCTCCTATTCCCAGCCGGAAGCCTTCGTAATTGTTGTATTTTAACAGGTACCGCAGGTCCAGGTCTACATATTTCAATGGATAGTAGCCTATGAGTAACTTCCTTGCCAGGTTAATTTTTCGCTCAATATTATTGGCGTCTGCCATGCTATCTACCATAGTATAGGTTTTCTTACCTCTTTCCGTCAGGAGAGATGTCCGGTAAGAATTCCAGAACTCTTCACTTTTGTGATGTGCATCATCAACGATTTCCATGGCAATACCTCTGCCTTTGATCTCTACAGGTGTATTCAGGGAAATATCAAAGTTTTCCTCCCTGTTTATAAAGTGCATGATCTTGGAGAGGTCCTGGCTTGTGGATACGGAAGTAGAATCTTCGTGCTTGTCTTCCGGTCCGGTAATGGAAGCTCCCATAAGCGAGATGGCATCTTCGTTTTCGCCGCGGACGATCTTCATTTGTTTGGAGGAAGGGAACCAGATGTCTTCTTCGGGAAAATATTCAAAAGTCTGGGAGGCGCTGATATCGATAACCGCCTTTAATTGAGCAATGGCTTTTTGCAGGGCGTAAGATTCCGTATCTATATACAATACGCCTTCCATTGTTGCGGTTTTGGCTTTGCCCTTCGGGTAATAATAGATCATGTAAGCCGGTCTCTTATTGCCTTCATTGGGTACCGTATCCAGTATTCTGTAGTGATATGCTGCCAGGGCGCCGCTTCCGACGGGACCCGGGTAGTCCGATCCGAAAATAGTGTATTTGTTCTGGTAAAAGGAAAAGGATTGCATCTGCAAAGCGAGAAATTCGTAAACGGGTTCTTTAAAACCGGCCATTTTAGCAGCCAGTACGGTTTCTCTTTTGCCCTTTTGCCGGTTAAAAGTATATTCGGATACTTTTTCGGAAATATAAAGATGGGACCGGGATAATTGTTTTTTTAACTGGTAGTTGGTAGAGTCCAGCTTCTCAAATTCTTTTCGTCCCCTGGTCTTGTTGAATACGGAATCTATCGTACCGTTTATGGAATCGGGGTTAGCTGTGATCAGAAGTTTGTTGTATGCATCATATTTAAAGCTGTTCAGTACTCTTTCCGGATCGTTAACTGCTCTCTTTCGTATGGTTTCCCGGATAATCTGAACGGCGGGGTTTTCTCCTCCCGTAACTACCACCTCGCGGAGTTTTTCCGGTTTTCCGATAAGGGTTACGGTGTAAAAAGATTTGTCTTTCTCTATATCCGTCGTTTTTTCGAGATAGCCTATGTAAGAAAAGATGAGGCTGCGTATTTCCCCTGTACGATTGCTTATTTCAAACTTTCCGTCTGCATTGGTTATAGTGCCTTCGCCGGTGTTGGTAAGTACATTGGCAAAGGGCAGGGGTGCCCCGGTTGCCTGGTCGCGTACTATGCCTGAAATAATTTCCTGAGAAAAACAGAAGGCAGGAATAACAAAAACAAAAAAGAGGAGTAGCTGCTTTTTCATTAATTAAAGATCTTTATATGTCTCATAACGGATTAAAGACGGTAATGTTACAAAAAAAATGCCCGTAATATGCGGGCACTTAAAAAAATTATAGGAAGTTTAACTCACGATAGCGAGATATTTATACCGTCATAATTTCCTTTTCCTTTACGGTGAGGAGATCGTCTACTTTTTTGATGTAGCCGTCCGTTAGTTCCTGTATGTCCACTTCGGCATTTTTCTTCAGGTCTTCCGAAGCTTCTTCCAGTTTTTTTACATCCTTATTGGCATCTTGTCTTGCTCCTCTTATACTCACTTTGGCATCTTCGGCTTCACCTTTGGCCTGTTTTACGAGGTCCCGCCTTCTTTCTTCGGTTAAGGGAGGTACATTAATAATGATGGTTTCGCCGTTGTTCATGGGATTAAATCCTATATTCGCCACGATGATAGCTTTTTCGATGGTCTGAAGCATGCTTTTTTCCCACGGCTGTATGGAGATGGTTCTCGCATCGGGAGTGCTTACATTAGCTACCTGGCCCAGGGGAGTCTGTGATCCGTAATAATCTACAAATACACTTCCTACCATGGCAGGGCTTGCTTTGCCGGCCCGGATATTGACAAACTCTTTTTCGAGGTGAGCTATGGCGCCGTCCATGGCTTCTTTGGCACCGTCTAGTATAAAATCGATCTCTTCATTCATGATTGTTGATTTTATTTGGTTGTAATGCTTTCGGATGGTTACAGGTTAACCTTGGTTCCTACATTTTCACCGGAAACCACTTTACAGAGATTCCCTCTTTTATTCATATCAAAGACAATAATAGGTAACTCGTTTTCCTGGCTTAGGGTAAAGGCAGTGGTGTCCATAACTTTCAGTCCTTTTTTCAGTACGTCGTCAAAAGAGATAAAATCGAACTTGGTTGCGCTTTTGTCTTTTTCCGGGTCTGAGGTATAAATACCATCTACTCTGGTGCCTTTGAGTATTACATTGGCTTCTATTTCAATAGCACGCAGTACTGCTGCGGAGTCTGTAGTGAAATAAGGGTTTCCGGTTCCGCCCCCGAAGATCACCACTCTTCCTTTTTCCAGGTGTCGGATGGCTCTTCGGCGAATAAAAGGCTCTGCAACTTCGTTAATTTTGATAGCGGATTGGAGCCTGGTCTGTATTCCGGTATTTTCCAGTGCACTCTGTAATGCGAGTCCGTTAATAACGGTTGCCAGCATTCCCATGTGATCGCCCTGTACACGGTCCATGCCGTTACTTGCTCCCGCTACTCCCCGGAAAATATTACCTCCTCCTATTACGATGGCGACTTCCACGCCTTTGTCTACTATTTCTTTGATGTCTGTCGCGTATTCCGCAAGGCGCTTAGGGTCTATTCCGTATTGTCGTTCTCCCATTAGGGCCTCGCCACTTAGTTTGAGGAGGATTCTCTTGTATTGCATAGTTTTTCGGATGTGTTGTGTGCAAATATAAGGATAATCTCAAATTAAGAAAGTGGAAAATTAAAAGGGAAAAAACGAACATAAAAAAAGCCGTATTCTGATATGTCGGAATACGGCTTTTAAATAAGGTAGGATTAACTGCTTATCCTAAAGCAACCCTTTTGAATCCTGTTACGGTAAGGTCGCCGTTAACGGATTTTACGTAAGCGGCAACACTTACTTTGTTGTCTTTTATATAATCCTGGTTTACCAGGGTATTGTCTTTAAAGAAACGCTTGAGTTTTCCTTTGGCGATATTTTCAAGCATAGCTTCCGGTTTTCCTTCTGCGCGGAGCTGATCTTTTGCAATCTCGATCTCTTTGTCGATCACGGACTGGTCTACACCTGCGTCGTCAAGAGCAATAGGGTTCATCGCTGCAGCCTGCATAGCTACGTTTTTGGCAGCTTCTTCAGCGCCATCTACATTAGCTGACAAACCTACTATGGTAGCGATTTTGTTCCCGGCATGGATGTAAGACCCTACAAAGGGTGCCTGGATAGATTCGAATCCGCCGATCTCAATTTTCTCACCGATCACACCGGTTTGTTCTGTAAGCTTTTCCTCTACGGTGATACCGTTGTAATCTGCTTTGAGCAGTTCTTCTTTAGAGGCGTAATTCAGAGCCATCTCAGCCAGGTCCGTAGCCAGTTTTACAAAAGAATCGTTTTTGGCGACAAAGTCGGTTTCACAATTCAGGGAAACGATTACACCTTGAGTAGCGCCGTCGTTTACTTTGGCAATAACAGCACCTTCAGTAGACTCTCTGTCTGCACGGTTAGCTGCTACTTTTTGTCCTTTTTTGCGAAGTATTTCTATCGCTTTGTCAAAATCGCCTTCAGCTTCTACCAACGCCTTTTTACAGTCCATCATACCGGCACCGGTAGCTTGTCTTAATTTATTAACTTCTGCGGCTGTGATGTTTGCCATTTTTTATCTTTTTATTTGAGTAATATTAAAGAGCCGACCAAATAAGCCCTGTACAAATGTATTGTTTTGACATTATGTGGTCGGCACCTCAATATTAATTTAGGTTTAATTTTCGTTGTTGCTTTCTGTCGCCTCTGCTTTTACTTCTTCCGTTGCTTTTGCTTCTTCCGTTACCTGAACCTGGGCCTCTTCATTTTGTGAAGAGTCTTTGTCGGTTTTGGGAGCTTCTTTTTCAGCTCTTTCCGTTTTTCTTTCGGAAAGCCCTTCGGCAACAGCAGCTGTTACGTGCGAAAGAACTTTTTCTATGGATTTGGAAGCATCGTCATTTGAGGGGATCACGTAGTCCACATCACGGGGATCGGAGTTGGTGTCAACCATTGCGAATATTGGAATGTTTAATTTCTGCGCTTCTTTCACAGCAATGTGCTCACGCATGGTGTCCACGATAAACAGTGCTCCGGGAAGACGTGTCATGTCTGCAATAGAACCAAGTTGTTTCTCTAACTTAGCTCTTAAACGATCTACCTGTAAACGTTCTTTTTTGGAGAGGGTGTTGAACGTACCATCTTTTTTCATCTTGTCGATGGAAGCCATCTTCTTAACAGCTTTACGGATAGTCACAAAGTTAGTGAGCATTCCGCCGGGCCATCTTTCTGTGATGTAAGGCATATTAACAGCACCTGCTTTTTCAGCAACGATGTCTTTTGCCTGTTTTTTGGTGGCTACGAAAAGTATTTTTCGGCCTGAAGCTGCTATTTTCTTAAGGGCTTCTCCGGCCTCATCGATTTTTGCAGCGGTTTTGTACAGGTTAATAACGTGGATCCCGTTGCGCTCCATATAAATATAAGGAGCCATGTTAGGATTCCATTTCCTGGTGAGGTGTCCGAAGTGTACACCTGCTTCTAATAAATCTTTTACGTCTATTTTACTTGCCATTTTAGTAATAGTTTACGTTCCGTTGAGTTAGCAATGCTGAAGTGGCTCGGTATGAGGCCTCCGTCATTTGGATGCTAAACTAATTTCCCGATTTGTTCGTCCGGGACAACGACAACATGGTTATTTTTATACCTGAGCCGATAAAAAACGGGTTCGGTAATGATTTTCGGATAAAATATCCTGAAAAAATTAACGCTTGGAGAACTGGAATTTCTTACGGGCTTTCTTTTGACCGTATTTCTTACGTTCTACCATTCTCGGATCCCTGGTAAGCAGACCTTCCGGTTTCAGAGTTGTTCTGTTTTCCGCATCTACTTCACAAAGTGCTCTGGATATGGCAAGGCGTACAGCTTCTGCCTGTCCGGTGCTGCCACCTCCGTAAACATTAACCTTGATATCAAAGTTTTCTGCGTTTTCGGTAAGGTTCAGCGGCTGTTTTACTTTGTACTGTAAAGTAGCAGTCGGAAAATAAGTGTTCAGTTCTTTCTTGTTGACAGTGATGTTTCCGCTTCCCTGAGAAACATATACACGTGCAACAGCAGTTTTTCTTCTGCCGATTTTGTGAATAACTTCCATTATTTCAGCTCGTTTAAGTTAATTGCAGTAGGTTTTTGTGCTTCCTGCTTGTGCTCGGCACCTACATATACTTTCAGGTTGCGGAATAAAGCTGCTCCCAGCCTGTTCTTAGGTAGCATTCCCTTTACGGATTTCTCGATAATTCTGGCCGGATCTTTAGCAAAAAGTTCATTTGCGTTCAGAGATCGCTGACCACCCGGATAGCCCGTGTGACGGATATACTCCTTTGCTTCCCACTTGTTACCTGTTAGGTTGATTTTTTCTGCGTTGATAATAACCACATTATCTCCACAGTCCACATGCGGGGTGTAACTAGGCTTGTACTTACCTCTGAGGATCTTTGCTACCTTCGAAGCAAGACGGCCTAACGTCTGTCCTTCGGCATCAACCAGCACCCACTTCTTGTCTACAGTTGCTTTGTTAGCCGAGATGGTTTTGTAGCTTAACGTGTTCACACTAATTTTTTTAAATTAAACATTCCATTCCCAATAAACGGGGTGCAAATGTACAACTATAAATTGTAATTACAAACAGAGGCTTATTATTATTTTATGGTGGATAACCGTTTGGTTTTCATCAGGTAATTAGCCGGGAGAACGAGGTGAATAGTATCCGGTGGGTTTAAGAATGCGTTGTAGGTTTTTTATGGCATATTATTTGTTATTTCCGGTATAGTACGGTATAAAAGACGTATTTTTAAAATAAGAAATAAATACCGGTATCCCGCACCAGGAACATTTAGCAGCCTCCGGGAGTTGTGCGGACAAACACTAAGTAAATATGAGAACATATCTGTTTTGTATTGTGGCCCTTTTTTGTATTCCCCTGGCCGCCCAGGAATTTCCCTATGAAAAGAAGTGGAAAGAGATTGAAAAGAAAGAGACCGAAGGTCTGCTCAAAAATATATTGCCCGCGGTAAACGAAATTTACGAAGCGGCAAAAAAGGACGGAAACGTCCGGCAACGTATCCGTGCCCTGCTTTACCGGGGCAAGATAGCCATAATTACAGATGATGATGATGAAGTGCAGTTGCGTGTTATCCGGGATTTTGAGAAAGAAATCGAAGAAGCCGGCGGGATTGAAAAAAGTATCCTGGAATCCATGCTGGCAGAGACAATATATAAATACTACCAGAACAACCGGTGGAGTATTAACCAACGGACCCGGATGGAAGAAGCTTCTGCCGAAGATTTTCGCTTCTGGAGTGAAAATATTTTTAACGACAGAATCACGGCACTTTATCTCCGCTCTCTGGAAAATGCAGAGGCGTTGAAACAGCAACATGTCGAAAACTGGAAAGATATACTCGAAACTAACGAATGGGAAAGGATTTATGATACCAACGACGCAGATAAGGATAAGGTGAAGGACGCCCGTGTTGCAAAGGGAAGGGAACTTCGCCCCACAATATATGACCTCATTACACACCGTGCCATAGATTTTTTCCGAGATCAGCCCGGTATTTTCTTTAACTCCTTTGCAGAAGATAAGGATTCCCGGAATAAAAAGGAGAGGGCTGTAACCTTGCTCCGGGAACTGGCGGATTTTCACAAAGAAAAGAAACATATTAATGCCGTGCTTTATAATGAACTGGAAATCCTCAAACTATGTAAACAGGAATACGCAGGGGACTCCTACATTGAAGAACTTGAAAAACTCTCCCGTATTTCTCCTGCCGACTGGTATAGCGGGGAGGTACTGTTGGAACTGGCCCGTTTTTACCGGGAACAGGCAGGAAGGGAAGAAACCGGCAATTTTACGGCAAAGAAAGAATGGTTTGACAAAGCATTGGCACTTGCACGAAATATTGAAAAAAATTATGCTCAAACCTCTGCGGTGAACGAAGCCGCACGGATACGGCAACAAATCCATGCTAAAGATTTTTCTATCCGTGTAGAATCCTATATTCCTTCCGGACAATACAATCCGCTATCCGTAACGCATAAAAACCTGGACCGGATTTACTTCAAAGTGCTGAAATTCCGGCCCGATCTCAACGATTATTTCCGGGACCCGGTGCGCGACATACGTTATGCCGGTGAAAAAGACAGGCAAAAGTTACTGGAAGAACTGTTCCGGAAATATCCTTCGGAAAAAGAGTTCACACTTTCCCTGAAAACCTTTGACGACTACCAGGACCATACGACAACCGCGGCCCTGGAAGCATTGCCCGAAGGAGTGTATATTGTCCTCGCAACAAATGACCCGGATTTTAAAACGGATAAGGAAGGAGTTGTTCTGCAATCGCAACTGGTCAACATAACCGATTACGCCATCATAGGAAACGGGAGGGAATTACTGGTTACGGAAAGACAGGAAGGTCACCCGCAAGCCGGGAAAACCATAGAGGTTTATGAAAGAGACAACAAAAGGTTGAAACTGGCAAAGACCATTAAAACCGATGCCTCCGGAAAGGCAGATGTCTACCATAACAAGCAACGGTACTATCAGTATTACTACCGCATTAAAGGAGAAGATGTCTTTTACAACCAATACAGTTATTATACGGACCGGGATTACCGGGCGGAAACGGCATACCACACCCGGTTTTTTACGGACCGTTCCATCTATCGTCCCGGGCAGACAGTTTATTTTAAAGCGATACATTATAAGGAGACCCCCGACGGCAGCAAAGAAGTTATAGATAACGAAAAGCTTGATATAGAGTTGCTGGACCCCAACGATGATACCATCGGAGAACTGGAACTGACAACAAACGCTTTTGGTTCCGTATCCGGTGAGTTTGTACTGCCCACTGGTGGTATAACTGGGATATTTACGCTGGAAAGCGATTCGGGAGAAACCTATACTATCAGCGTGGAGGAGTATAAACGTCCCCGTTTTGAAGTGGTGTTCGATACGGTAAAGGAGACTTTTCGTCTCGGAGAAGAAATAACAGCGGGAGCAAAAGCAAAGGCTTATTCGGGAGCTGATATTGACAATGCCAAAGTGGTATACCGTGTATATCGCCAGGCCATATATCCTTATCTTCCCTGGTGGAGACGTCAGTATGTAAACCCGGAGCCGAGAGAGGAAATCACGCACGGAGAGACAACGACGGATGCGGAAGGGAATTTTAAAATTCCGTTTGAAGCAAAAGCACCTGTTCCTTCCGTTTCTTCCGGAAAGAAAAAGGATCCCCGGACATATACCTATACCGTGGAAGCGGATATTACCGATATCAACGGGGAAACCCGGTCCGGAAGCCAGAGTATCACAGTGGGGGACCTGCGGTATACACTCCACCTGGACATGCCATCACAAGTGGCATGGGAAGATTTGAAAACCGCAGGCATTCGTACCGAAAACCTCAACGGGCAGTTCATGCCGGCAAAAGGAGAGCTTACGCTTACCAAAATAATACCTTCGGAACGCGTATTGCGGGAAAGCCCGTTACAGGCCGGAGATTATGAATTGTATGATAAAGAAGAGTTTGTAAAACGGTTTCCGAACGATCCGTATGCCAAAGAAGACAAAAAGGAAAACTGGAAAGAGGAAAGCCCGGTGATCTCGGTGAATTTTGATACCGGTAAAGAAAAAGAGATCGATGTAAAACCCGGGAAAGGATGGAAAGAAGGATACTACCTGCTTCGGGGATACATCCGGGACGGACAGGACAGCATTCCTGCCGAAAAGTTGGTTTACCTGTATAAGAAAGATAAAAAAGACCCGGTGGACAAAGAGCTTTTTTCCGTGACCGCCGATAAAGCCGGTTACGTGCCGGGGGATGTGGCCCGGATTACTTTTGCTTCTTCCGCACCGGACGCCATTGTGGTGGCAGAACTCGAATACGATGGTAAGATTGTAAAGAGGGAAGAACTGAAAATAAACAATGGAGTAAAGGTGTTTTCATTCCCGGTAAAAGAAAGTTACCGCGGTAATGTATTTGTCCACTATTACTTCGGGAAATACAATACGGCACAGCAGGGTACGCAAACCATAACCGTTCCTTTCGAAGAAAACAAACTGGAGATCACCGCGGGGACCATGCGCGATAAACTGCAGCCCGGCGATGAAGAGACCTGGGAACTCACGGTAAGCGGAGAGGGTAAAGATGCTTTCCTGGCCGGACTGGCTACCGGAGGGGCCGAAGTACTCGCTGCGATGTACGATGCTTCCCTGGATCAGTTCAAGCCGCATAGTATACAGTGGTCTCCTTACCGTAGTTTTGTGCGAAACTCCAGGTACAGCGATTGGAATCTTCATACGGGGTATGGTATGGCATCATTTTCCCGTATTTTTAACAACCCCTTCCCGGTTCCGGAAATTGGGATAACACCTCTCTTCGACCAGATTAACTGGTTTGGGTTTGATATTAACGGGAGGGGGAGACAGAATATCCGTATAAGAGGATTGGCGAAAACGACTGCAACTCTGAATCAACCACCGGCTCCCGTAGCGGAATCCATAGAAATGGCCGAGGATGATATGGCGTTAGAAGAAGTAGTGGTAGCAGGGTATGCTCCCGGATTAGCAGTGTCTCATAATGAAGTTGAAGGTGAAGAACCCGGAAAGGCCTCTGACCTGTTCACCGTGCAACCCCGGCGTGCCCTCCAAGAAACCGCCTTTTTCTTTCCGCATCTTAAAACGGATAAGGATGGGAATGTAAAAATAAGTTTCACCACTCCCGAAAGTCTTACGGAATGGAAATTCATGGCCCTGGCACATACCCCGGAACTGCATACGGCCAATTACGAAGCCAGCGTCCGTACGCAAAAAGAACTGATGATCGTTCCCAATCCCCCACGGTTTTTAAGAGAAGGAGACGTTATCGAATTCCAGGCAAAGGTCACGAATCTTTCCGGGAAAAAACTATCCGGGAATGCACAGTTACTGCTTTTCGATGCCTTTACGATGCAGCCCGTTGACGACGATTTCGGCAATGCGGAAAACAACCGGGAGTTCACAGCTTCCGAAGGACAAAGCAGTAACCTCACCTGGAAGTTACATGTTCCCGCCGGACAGCAGGCCGTGGTGTACCGTGTAGTGGCCAAAGCAGGCAGTTATTCCGACGGGGAAGAATCAGCATTGCCTGTGCTTACCAATCGCATGCTGGTTACCGAGACATTACCGCTACATATCCGCGAAGGACAGGAAAAGACATTTAAAATGGAGAAACTCACGGAGACCGAATCCGCTACCCGGGAAAATTTCAAACTTACTTTAGAAATGACCACCAACCCGGTGTGGTACGCCATTTTTTCATTGCCTTATCTCCGGGAATTCCCCTATGAGTGTTCCGAACAGGTATTTTCCAGAGTGTACGGAAATTTGATTTCACAGCATCTCGTTAATTCCAATCCTAAAATAAAAGCAGTCTTTGACGACTGGAACCGCAAAGGGCAGTTGCAATCCAGGCTGGAACTCAATGAAGAACTGAAATCCCTTTTGCTGGAAGAAACCCCCTGGGTACGCCAGGCCGCTGATGAAGAGGAACAGATGAAACGTATTGCGGTTTTGTTTGACCTGAACAAGATGCGTAACGAACTGGGATCCGCATTCCGGAAACTGGAAAACAAACAACTGTCTTCCGGTGGGTTTCCCTGGTTCGAAGGCGGTGAGGCCAATGTGTATATTACCACACATATCATTTCCGGTTTTGGCCATCTTGGCGCTATGGGAATGGATTACAATAAGAATTTCGATATCCGTCCTGATAACATGATCCGAAAAGCCATTAAATTTATGGATGAGAAAATGGAAGAGGAATGGGACCGCTATAAAAAGAATGACAAATATCCACCTTCTTTATACAACGGAGTGTCGTGGATGTATGCCCGAAGCTATTTCCTGAAAGAGTACCCGCTCAGCAAAAAAGGAAAGGCAATGGCTGATTATTTCCTTGGGAAGATGGAAAAGGAAAAATTCAGCGGTTCCAGGTATCACCAGGCTATGCTGTCTCTCGTATTTCACCGTTTCGGAAAAAATGACCCGGCAAGGAAGCTGTTACTTTCTGTAAAAGACCAGTCCGTGGAAAGTGATGAAATGGGGATGTACTGGAAAGATAACCGTCCCGGATGGTACTGGTACAACGCACCGATAGAAACACAGGCATTACTTATTGAAGCCTTTGATGAAGTATTGCAGGATACGGAGAGTGTGGAACTGATGAAAGTATGGTTGCTTAAAAACCGCCAGACTAATCGCTGGGCATCTACGAAGGCCACCACCGAAGCTGTTTTTGCCCTGATGAGTACCGGGAAAGACTGGGTAAATGCAGAGGGCGGATTGGAGGTGAGCCTCGGGGGAGAGAAGCTGGATATCGAAAAGATGGAAGAAAAGCAAAAAGGAAGCGGGTACGTAAAAACCGCCTGGGATAAAGAGGAAATAAAACCGGAAATGGGAATAGTGGAAGTAAAGAAAACTTCACCGGGTGTTGCCTGGGGCGCTTTGTACTGGCAGTATTTCGAAGATCTGGACCAGATTACCTCGGCAGAGACCGGGGTGCGTTTCAAAAAAGAACTCTTCCTGAAAAAAATGACGGACAACGGGCCCGAATTACAGCGGATAACAGAAGATACGCCGATACAGGTCGGCGACCTGGTAACAGTACGGCTCGAAATCAAAAACGACCGGGATATGGAGTTCGTACATATCAAGGATATGCGTGCCAGTGGCTTTGAACCCGTAAATGTCTTGTCCCGCTACAAGTGGCAGGGCGGATTGGGATATTACGAAAGCACGCGTGATGCCGCCACCAATTTCTTTGCGGACAGGATGCCGAAAGGGGTTTATGTATTCGAATATGACCTGAGAGCCAATAACAGCGGTAATTTTTCCAATGGAATAACCTCCCTGCAATGTATGTATGCCCCCGAAATGAGTGCGCATTCCGAAGGGATAAGGGTTAATATAAAATAATTGTGAAAGCTACCTCCTTTTTCCTTAGGAGGTAGCTTCATTATGTGTATCGGTAGCTTTCAGCTTTTCTCATGATATTTTTGTGTAGGAAAATCGTCCGGAAGTGTAACAATTTGCTCCCGGTAATGTCTTTAGGAAAATAACCAACACACAAACCATGTTCTCCGGAAAAGTATTTCTCTCTTCAATAGGCCTGATGTACTGCCTGATTCTTTCTGCACAGGATTCGACTTCCGTCATACCCAAAAAGAATTATACCACCAAGTCTCTCGGGAAAAACACTCCCCCGGAAATAGACGGCATACTGGATGACAGCAGTTGGAACATTGTGGAATGGGGAGATGATTTTATTCAGAGAGATCCCATAGAAAAAGCACCGCCAACGCAGCCGACCCGCTTCAAAATACTGTATGACGATAAAAACCTGTATGTCGCTATTCACTGCCTGGATACCGAACCCGATAAAATTGTAAAACGACTTTCCCGGAGAGATGGCTTTGAAGGCGACCGGATCACCATACTTTTCGACAGTAATCTCGATCTCCGGACAGCATTTGCGTTTACCATAACCGCAGCCGGGGTTAAAGGAGATGAAGTAGTAACTGAGAACGGTAATAACTGGGACCCTAGCTGGAACCCCATCTGGTATGTGAAAACCGGAATGAATGCCGAAGGATGGACTGCGGAAATGCGGATACCTTTAAGCCAGCTGCGTTTCGGAAAAGCCGCGGAACAGGTTTGGGGATTGCAGTTGTCCCGGATGTATTTCCGGAACAACGAGCGTTCCGAATGGCAGTTTCTGCCCCGGAATGCCCCCGGATGGATCAGTGAAGCGGGAAGACTATATGGCCTGACGGACCTGAAAGAGCAAAAACAACTGGAAATACAGCCTTACGTGGTAACTTCCCTGGAAACGTACGAGGAGGAAAAAGGCAATCCGTTTATGGATGGTAACGATGCAAAACTGAACGGAGGTATAGATGGCAAAGTCGGAATTACCAACGACCTTACCCTGGATTTTACCGTAAATCCCGATTTCGGACAGGTAGAGGCAGACCCTTCGGCAATAGCTCTGGATGGCTTCCAGATATTTTTTGAAGAACAACGCCCCTTTTTCGTAGAAAACAAAAATATCTTCGATTACCGTATTTCCAATACCAGTGCAGGAGATACGGATGGTACGGATAACCTCTTCTATACCCGGCGTATCGGAAGAAGCCCCCAGGCATCCCCGAATGTGAATGAAGGGGAATATGCGGAGCAGCCGGAAAAAACCACGATACTCGGCGCGGCCAAGTTCAGCGGAAAAACCAGGAACGGGTGGTCCATTGGCGTGTTGGAAAGTGTCACCGCCAGGGAATATGCCAGGATAAGCAATAACGGGGACCGCAGGGAAGAACTGATAGAACCCCTTACCAATTATTTCGTAGGCAGGTTGCAAAAGGATTTTAATGAAAGAAACTCTTTTGTGGGAGGGATATTTACAGCCACCAACCGGGGAGACCTTCCGGAAAATATGGATTTTCTGCATAAGTCTGCTTATTCCGGAGGCCTGGACTTTAAACACCAGTGGAAAGACAGGACCTGGTATACTGCCGGTAATCTGCTTATGAGCAATGTTTCCGGTTCGGAGAGGGCCATAACAAACACGCAGAAGGATATCGCCCGGTTGTATCAGCGCATAGATGCCACTTATACGGAAGTAGATACTACAAGGACAAGCCTGGCCGGTCACGGCGGGAACATCCAGATCGGGAAAGCACGGGGGAACCTGAACTTTGAGAGCGGTGTTACCTGGCGTTCACCCGGGCTGGAACTCAATGATATAGGTTTTTTACGCCGGGCCGATTATGTAACGCACTACGCCTGGGCAGGATACCGCATTACAAAACCCTTCTCCGTATTTCGCAGTGCACGTTTTAATTACAATCACTGGAATTCCTGGGATTTCGGCGGGGCACATAACGAAATGAAATGGAATGTAAACAGCCATGCACAGTTTAAAAATAACTGGTATATAGGTTCGGGGCTCAACATACGTCCGAAACTGTATTCCAATACGGCATTACGCGGTGGCCCCAAACTCAGGCTGCCGGACAATGTCAGTTACTGGTTTTATGTGGATTCGGACGACAGGAAAAAATTCAGGTACGGATTTGAGGTTTTCTTCTCTGACGGTGAAGATAAGGCATATGATGTAGATGAATACTCTACTTATTTTGTTTACCAGCCGGTAAATGCGCTTAAAATTTCCCTCGAACCTTCCTATCAGGTAAACAGGGACAAATTACAATTTGTGGAAAATATCCATACGGATAGCGGGGTGAGGTATCTCAATGCGGAAATAGAACAGAAGACGTTAAGCGCTTCCCTGCGGTTTAACTATACGATCAACCCCAATCTTACCATACAGTACTGGGGGCAGCCCTTTATTTCCAGGGGAAGATATTCGGCTTTTAAACATATTGTTGACCCACAGGCCGGTAGTTTTGAGAACAGGTTTTATGCGTACAATAGTAATGAGATCCGGTATGAAGAGGATAACAAGGTTTATGTTGTGGATGAAGGCGCTAACGGCACGGTGAATTATTCCTTCAAAGACCCTGATTTTTCATTCGTACAGTTCCGTTCCAATCTGGTAGTGCGATGGGAGTATATTCCGGGTTCGGAATTGTTCCTGGTGTGGTCACAGGGGATTACCCGGTCCGGTAATCCCCGCGATAACCTGTTCACTGCCCTGGACCGGAATATCCTGGGAGCCCAGCCAAGAAATATCTTTCTGGTCAAAGCGACATATCGTTTTGTTTTGTAAGACCGGTGCCGGTTTAGTGTGCGGCCAGCCAGTCTTCTCCCAACCCTATCTCTACATCCAGGGGAACAATCAGCTGGTATGCGCTTTCCATTTCGGATTTAATCAGGGGCTTAATGGTGTCCAGTTCGGGTTTGTAGGCATCAAAGACCAATTCATCGTGTACTTGTAGCAGCATTTTGGTTTTGAAATTGCCTTCCCGGAGCTTTTGGTGGATGTTTATCATGGCTATTTTAATGATATCTGCCGCACTTCCCTGTATAGGGGCATTCACGGCGTTCCGCTCGGCCGCACCACGGACTACCTGGTTTCGCGAATTGATATCCGGCAAATAACGCCTTCTGCCGAGAATAGTCTCCACATAACCGTGGTCCTGGGCAAAGTGGACCTGGTCGCTGATATATGCCCTTAACCTCGGATATGTCTTGTAATACGTGTCTATAAGTTCTTTAGCTTCACTTCTCGAAAGGGTGGTCTGGTTGCTCAACCCGAAAGCCGAAACCCCGTAAATGATACCGAAGTTTACGGTTTTGGCATTGCTCCGCTGCTCCCTGGTCACTTCTTCCAGAGGGACACCGAATACCCTTGCCGCAGTAGATGCGTGAATATCTTCTCCTTCCTTGAAAGCTTTAATCATATTTTCCTCTTCGCTCAGCGCTGCGATAATCCGTAATTCTATCTGGGAATAGTCGGCAGCGAGCAGGATATAATCTTCGTTTCTCGGAATAAATGCTTTTCGCACCTGTCGTCCTCTTTCGGTACGTATGGGAATGTTCTGCAGGTTGGGGTTGTTGCTGCTCAATCGTCCCGTTGCGGCAACGGCCTGGCTGTATACCGTATGTACCCGGTTCGTTTTCGGGTTGATCTCGTTCGGGAGAGCGTCCACATAGGTGTTTTGCAGTTTTTGTAATTGTCGCCACATGAGGATGTCCTCAACGATCTTATTATCTTTTGAAAGATAAGACAAGACATCTTCTGCGGTAGAATATTGCCCGGTCTTCGTCTTTTTGGGTTTGTCGACCAGCTTTAATTTTTCAAAGAGAATAGGGCCGAGCTGTTTGGGAGAAGCCAGGTTAAACTCTTCTCCGGCCTGCTCGTAAATATTTTTCTCCAGTTCTTTTACGTCTTTGTCCAGGGCATGCGACAGTGATTTCAGGAAGTCCGTATTTACGCGGATACCTTCAATTTCCATATCGGCGAGTACCTGTACCAGTGGCGCTTCGATCTCTTCAAACAATTTCAGGGCGTTTCGGTTGGGAAGTTCTCCCTGGAAAAGCAGTTTGAGTTGAAGTGTAATGTCCGAGTCTTCCACCGCATATTCTGTCTGTTTTTCGAGCTCTACCATGCGCATGGACCTTTGGTTCTTTCCTTTTTTACCGATAAGGGTCTCTATGGAAACGGGTTGGTATTTCAGATAAGTCTCTGCCAGTACATCCATATTGTGGCGCATATCCGGATTGATGAGGTAATGCGCTATCATGGTGTCAAAGAGTTTGCCCTTGACCGGGATGTTGTAATTGGAGAGTACCTTGATATCGTATTTGAGGTTCTGCCCTATTTTTTCGATCTGTTCCGCTTCAAAGAAAGGGCGGAATTCTTCGAGTATGGTTGCTGTTTCTTCCTGGTCTTCGGGAAACGCTACGTAATATCCCTTTCCCGTCTCCCAGGAAAATGCGATCCCTACAAGCTGGGCTTGCAGCGATTTGAGACTGGTGGTTTCCGTATCAAAACACACACTGCTCTGCAACATGAGTTTTTGCTGGAGCAATTTTCGTCCCAGGGGAGTGTTTACATACTGATAGTGATGCGGCGTGGTTTCGATGGTATTATAGAGCGATGAAGCCGCAGGGGTGGTTGTGGTTTCCTCTGCCGGGGAACCGAACAGATCAAATTGAATATTGTTCTGTGCTTTTGCCGTTTTTGCCGCGGAAGCACCATTATTTACAGGAGTAGCTTCTACAGCGCCTTCCTGTCCGAAAGCTTTCATCAGGTTTTCGGTAAGACGACGAAATTCCAGTTCCTGGAAAATTTCTCTGACCTTATCGAAATCGGGAGTGTTCAGTTCAAAATCCTCCTCGTTAAATTTCACCGGGACATCAAGCATGATCCGGGCAAGTTCTTTGGAAAGGAGCCCCAGTTGGGCATTTTCCTTTATCTTTTCCTTCATCTTGCCTTTCAGGCTGTCGGCATTGGCAATAAGATTTTCCACACTGCCGAATTCCTTGATGAATTTTTTTGCCGTTTTTTCTCCCACACCGGGAAAACCGGGAATGTTATCCACAGAATCTCCCATCATCCCGAGATAGTCGACGACCTGCTCCGGGGTTTCCACTTCAAATTTCTGCTGAACTTCACTGATACCCCAAATTTCAATGCCATTTCCCATTCGTGCCGGGCGGTACATAAAAATATTTTCGGATACCAGTTGTGCAAAATCCTTATCGGGGGTTACCATATAGGTGAGATATCCCTCTTTTTCTGCCTGTTTGGCAAGGGTGCCGATAATGTCATCCGCTTCAAAACCTTCTTTTTCAATTACCGGGATGTGCATGGCTTTCAGGATCTCCTGAATGTACGGAATTGCTATACGGATCGCTTCCGGGGTTTCGTCCCGGTTCGCTTTATATGCCTCGAACATTTCCGTTCTTGCGACGGATCCCCCTTTGTCAAAAGCTACGGCAAGATGATTGGGTTTTTCACGCTTTATCACATCCAGAAGGGAATTGGTAAACCCCATTATCGCTGAAGTATCCATACCTTTGGAGTTGATTCTCGGGTTTTTGATAAAGGCGTAATATCCCCTGAAGATCAGGGCGTAAGCATCCAGGAGGAAAAGACGTTTCTGTTCTGACATAAGAATTGCTGAAGTTTATTTGTGTAAAAGTAAGGATTTAATTTTTTTCCCGGCAGAGAAGCGGGCATGACTTCAGCGCAAACATATCTTAAAACTATTTGCGGGTGTTTGGGTATGCGAGTATTCGAGTGTTCGAGTGTTCGGGTATGCGTGTTATCTATTTATCACCTACACACTCGTACACCCGCATACCCGCATACCCGAATACTCATTTAACTAATTTTCTTCATATAATGTATTTGCCCGGCATAACATATATTTGTGATATATATGTAAATATCCCTTGTCTCTTAAAAGTCAAAAATGTAATGAAACCGACATGATCAAAATAATCATTACACTGTGTGTTTAATGATTATTTTGATCCTTTAAGGTTCCATCCCTCAATGCTTCGGAACAGGTAGTGACCATTGAAAAACAATAAAAATAAACACATGAAAGATTCCATAGAAAAACTGTATAAAATAGCGCATAAAAAATCCCGTATGATTATCGGCCTGATGAGCGGAACTTCCCTGGACGGACTGGATATCGCCCTGTGCAGGATTACGGGGAACGGCCGGGAGACAAAGGCGGAGCTTATGGAATTTATTACCCTGCTTTACAAATCTGTTTTCCGTGAACGCGTCCGCGAAGTATTTGCCAAAAAAGACGGAGCATTGGAAAAGATATGTCTGTTACATCCGTGGATAGCCCGGGAACATGCGAGGATGGTATTGGAAGCCCTGGAAGGCTGGGGGAAGTTGCCGGGAGAAATAGATATTATTGCCAGTCACGGACAAACCGTTTATCATGCACCGTGTTCTTTTCACAATATCCCCGAATTCCCGAATGCAACGCTTCAATTGGGAGACGGTGATCATATAGCGGAGATAACCGGAATCATTACCATATCCGATTTCCGGCAGAAACACATAGCCGCGGGCGGGGAAGGGGCTCCCCTGGCTATTTACGGTGATTACCTGCTTTTTGCGGATGCTACAGAATCCCGGTTGCTGCTTAATATGGGCGGGATTTCCAATCTTACTTTTCTTCCTGCCGGGGAAAGTTTCGGCAAGGTCCTTTGTACGGACATAGGACCCGGCAATACATTGATGGATGCGTATGTGCAGCAATATTTTAATATCCCTTACGACAAGGATGCCCGGATCGCATCCCGGGGGAAGTTACGGGAAGGATTGTTGCGCAGCCTTATGGACGATCCTTTTTTCCGGCAGCCGTTTCCGAAAACTACAGGTCCCGAACTTTTTAATATGGGTTATCTTCACAGAGCCCTGGAAGCATCCGGAGAAGGGGGGGGAGTTTCCCATGAAGATATATTGCATACCCTGGCACATTTTACCGTGGAAAGTATAACACAATGTATAACCGCATATTTACCTTCCGGAGCGGCAATAAATGGTTTTGTTAGCGGGGGTGGGGCTTCCAATCCTCTGGTTTTCGAACTCCTGAAAAAAGCCTGTCCCGATCTGCGGTTTTCGGATACTTCTGCATTGGGGCTCGATCCGGATGCTAAAGAAGCGGTACTGTTTGCATTGCTGGCTAATGAAATGGTAAGTGGTTCGGCCGCAATGGAAGGTACGGCTGCATATCCCTGGGTGGGTATGGGGAAGATCAGTCTTCCGAAGTGATCTTACGGTGCATTTCTCCCCAGTCCGAAATACTCTGAAGCATAGGACGCATAGATTTTCCCAGATCGGTAAGTGCATATTCTACTCTTGGCGGCACTTCCGGATAAACGACACGGAGAACAAGCCGGTCACGTTCCAGTTCTCTTAGCTGGGATACAAGCATGCGCTCCGAGATATCCGGTATAAGCCGCCGCAATTCACTGTACCTTAATTTGTCGTTGTTGAGAAGCCGCCACAGGATATTGGATTTCCACCTTCCGCCTATGAGAGACAAGGCATAACCCATGCCACAGGTAGCATTGATCTTCTTTTCATTCCATGCGTTTGAAGATGTTTCTTTTCTCATAACTTACTTTTTTGTTAGTACCTAATAATTTTTACAGTACTTACAAATGTAGAGTTACTTGTTTACTTTAGCAAAGAATTAATCTTAAAAATAAATTCTTATGACAAGCAACACATCCGTCCCTAAAAACGAACAGCTTCGGGGGAAAATAGTTTTTATAACCGGAGGCAGCCGTGGTATGGGGGCTACAATAGTAAAGAGACTGGCATCCGAAGGTGCCCGGGTTATTTTTACGCATTCCGGGAATAATACGGAGAAAGCCGATCTCGTGGTCCGTGAAGTAGAAGCTGCCGGGGGAGAGGCAAGCCATCTGGTGGCAGATAATGAAAGTGCCGAAAGTGTAACCGCCGCAGTGCGTAAAGTGATCTCCGATCACGGAAGGATTGATATACTGGTCAATAATGCCGGCGTATTCCTGTACAAACAGACACAGGAAAGCACGGAAGAAGAATTTGACCGGATGATGTCCGTAAATGTTAAGGCAGTCTTCCTGGCCATGAAAGAAGTGGCGGCCAGGATGCCCGGCGGGGGACGTATAATAACCATAGGCAGTAATGTGGCCGATCGTGTCAGTGACCCTAATATGGGGCTATACGGAATGAGCAAGTCGGCACTGAGCGGTCTGAATATGGGAATGGCCCGGGAGCTCGGTCCGCGGAATATAACTGTAAACCTGGTGCAGCCGGGACCAATTGATACGGATATGAACCCCGCGGATAGTGAAATGGCCGGTGAAATCAGAAAATTTATCCCTCTTGCACGTTACGGAAGTACGGAGGAAATAGCCGGACTGGTTTCTTTCCTGGCTGGTCCGGAAAGTCAGTTTATCACCGGGACTTCCATTACCATAGACGGAGGGTTTAACAGTTAAACCACACGAAGAGGTAACCGGATTTTCAGATATTTCGTTTGTGTGGGGAGGGAAGAAGTCCCGGAGGCATTTCTGCCTTCGGGATTTTTTTCTTTATAACATCTTCTTCCGGCTTTTGGGAATGAAGGGGTTTTGAAAGTATTGGTCGGGTTATAAGGAATTTGTAGTATTATCTGGTTTGAATTTTATAATTTTAGAGTTTCCAGTGCATAAACATACATTATTCACCTGCTATGAAAAACAGTGAATCTTTAAACGATTTTTATCAGAAAATCTCCTCAGGAGAAACTTCCCCGGCTTCCCGGCAGACACAGGTAAAGGAATGGGGGCATTTTAATGTCTACCGGCGAGATGAAATAGGTTGCAAGGATTATTCTCCCTACAACCGGAGGGATTTTTATAAAATTTCCCTGATCGTCGGGTCGGGTACCTTGTATTATGCCGACAAAGGAATAGCCATTAACGAAAGAGCATTGCTCTTTTCCAATCCGAATATTCCTTATGCCTGGGAAGCGCGGGATGACAGACAAACAGGATATTTTTGTCTGTTCACTGACAGTTTTGTAAATACCGGTCACCAAAGTGAAAGCTTGCAAAATTCTCCCCTGTTCAGAATCGGGGGAAATCCTGTATATTTTATTGATGAACAACAGGAAAAAAAAGTTGGAGGTTTGTTTGAGGAAATGTTCATGGAGATCGATACCGACTACCGGTACAAATACGATCTTATCCGGAATTATATGGATCTCATCATGCACGAAGCATTGAAAATGCAGCCGGCGGATTCCTATTTTAAACATACGGATGCGGCATCGAGGATAACCGCTTTATTCGAGGAGTTGCTGGAACGTCAGTTCCCGGTTTCTTACGAACATATACTTCAGCTCAAATCGGCCAATGATTATGCCTTGCGTTTATCCGTGCACACCAATCACCTGAACCGTGCGGTGAAAAAGGTAACCGGAAAGACAACTACGGAGCATATTGCTGCCAGGATTATTAGGGAGGCTAAAGCACTTTTAAAGTATACGGACTGGAATATTGCGGAGGTGGCATACTGCCTTGGATTTGAAAACCCGGCGTATTTCAATAATTTTTTCCGGAAGCAGACCGGTAAAACTCCCCGCGGGTACAGGGAGGAAATTTACAACAAGAAAACAGGAGTCTAGCTATGAATTATTGGCCGGACAGATCATCCCTGAAACAGGTATGTAATAGTGCCTATCTGGCTGTCTCTGTTTTCTTTCTTATCAAATTTTGCACGGAGAGCGTATGAAATAGCGTGGTCTACCAGGCAGCCGTTGCCGGAAGTAGAACTTTGCTTGTTAAATGTGGCTTCGGTAACATTGCCGAGCGCGTCCACTTTTATATTGACAACTATTTTTCCGCGGGCCGAACAGGTGTACACCGGGTTTGGAAGGCGCTTGTGAATCCTTCCCACCAGAGAATAGGAAATAGAACTGTTGGTGTTAAAGCTATTGTTTTTTACAGTGGCATCGGAAGTATTGTCTCCGTCCGATTGCCTGGCTTGTTTGCTTTTCGTTCCGATAGAGTGTGAAGATACCGCTTCTCCGGTTTCGGAGCTGAGATAATCGTTTTCTGTGGCGGTTGAAGCTTCTTCCGGGGTTTTTTCATCCGGCTCCTCTTCTGCATCTTCCGATTTTTTACCTTCCTGTATTTCTTCCAGGGTCTTGAATTCCTTTACTTCTTTGTCAAACCGGCTTTTTACCGCTTCGTTATAAGCCATGTGGGTTTGTAGTTTGTTTTGGTCGGGAGTGGAGATCTCTTTCTCCAGGGGATCTTCAAAATGTAGTTCGTACAGGATTTCCTTGTCTTCTTGTCCGGCCAGATGTATATTGAACAGGGTAAGAGTTACCAGCATCATTATACAAAATGATATCAGCAATGACAGTTGTTTTCTGTTCAGGTCCATATAGTATAAACGTTCAAACCGGAAAATAATTGGATAAATTTTGCTTGAACTCGTTTTCATGAGTCCACTATGGTCTCTTTGGGGAAGGGAGACTAAGATACTAAAAAATTATTTTTCCATATCCAGTCCGGATACGAACTCTTCGGGTGACACGGCATTATCCACACGATATTCCCCTATTCCGGTTCTTCGAAGGGAGGAGAGGTGGGCACCGGATTCCAGGGCTTTTCCGAAATCGTGAGCAAGGGAACGTATGTAAGTGCCTTTGCTGCATACCACACGAAAGGAAATTTCCGGAAAACGGATTGCGGTGATCTCAAATTTGCTGATGTGTATTTTTCTGGAGGCGATTTCCACGGTTTCTCCTTTTCTGGCATGTTCGTACAACCGTTTGCCGTCTTTTTTTATGGCGGAAAAAACGGGTGGTACCTGGTCTATATCACCGATAAACCCGGTCGTGGCGTTGTATACCAGGTCTTCCGTAATATGTCCGGTAGAATAGGTGTTGTCCGTTTCGGTTTCCAGGTCGTAAGAAGGTGTGGTAGCGCCGAGAGTAAAGGTGCCGGTATATTCTTTGACCTGTCCCTGAAGCTCCGATATTTTTTTTGTAAATTTTCCGGTACAGATAATCAGCAATCCCGTAGCGAGGGGATCGAGGGTGCCGGCATGGCCTACCTTGATCTTTTTCAGCCCGTATTTTTTACGGATGGCCCATTTGATCTTATTCACCGCCTGAAAAGATGACCAGTGCAGGGGTTTGTCAATAAGAAGTATTTCTCCGTTTTTAAAATCTTCTTCCGAATACATTAGGAGCTGGTCATAAAGGAATAAACAATGGCTATTGCGCCTACAACGAGACAATATATGGCAAAGTACGTAAGTTTACTGCTTCTGACCAATTTTATCATCCAGGTACAGGCGAGTAACCCGGAAATAAAAGCGGCTACGAACCCTGCGGCCAGGGGAATAAATTGCTGGGAATCATAACTTATTTTCCCGTAAATGGTTTCTTTGGCAATACTACCCAATATCAGGGGAACTACCATGAGAAACGAAAAACGGGCAGCCTTGCTTTTGTCTATACCCAGCAATACGGAAGTGGAAATGGTAGATCCGCTCCTGGAGATTCCGGGAAGCATGGCTATAGCCTGCGATACGCCTATAATAAAGGCGTTGCTGTATGTAACGTTTTTTGAGGTGTCTTTTGCCCTGTCGGCAAGGAAGAGCAGTAATGCGGTGATGAGTAGCATAAACCCTACAAGCTGGATGTTTTCTCCGAAAAGCTGCTCCAGCTGTTGTTCAAAGAACAGGCCAATGAATACCGCAGGGATCATGGATACAATGATCTTCAGGGAAAACCTGGTCTCTTCATTCCAACGAAACCGGAACAGGCCTTTGAGGATTTCCAGAACGTCTTTGCGAAATATAACGATAGTACTGAGCGCGGTGGCAAAATGCAGTACAATAGTGAAGATAAGGCTTTCTTCCGGAATGGAATTATCTCCTATAATCGCTTTTCCTAACTCCAGGTGACCACTGGAGGAAACCGGTAGAAATTCGGTAAGTCCCTGGATGATTCCGAGGATAATAGCGTCAATGATGTCCATGAATCACAATCGTTTTTGGTGCGGAAATTAGAGCTGACTACTGGGCAAAACGAAGGTTTCCCGGTTTTATTTGCCGGGTCCTTCTTTTTTTTTCGCAGGCACCAAAATGGCATACACTTCGAGAGCAAATCCGATAATAACAAGGGTAGGGGCCAGGCGGATTCTCCGGAAACTGAATATTTTCGGATTAAAGACATTGGGGTCGTCACCACCACCGCCGGTCATAAGTATAAAACCAACAGCAATAAAGGCGAGGCCCGCGAACATGATGGTGTAATTTTTTTTCTGGAAGATAAACTCCTGTGGTGTTGTGTCTTTATCTTTTTTACTCATGATTAAAGCTTTTTTTGCTTTGTTGTTTATGCTTGGTTCTAATAGTACAGGTCGTCCGTTCTCAGGTTCAGGAACCGCTGTGCAGCAAAATATGTGCTTATCCAGCTTATTACGGCTCCCATCAGGAAAATACCCGCAAAAAGCACGATCAGCCATAAGGGGTCCTGCATGAGATTGAGTTCCGGGAACCTTTCGTTAAAATAGTAAAGGCACATTCCCATTGCAATAACCGCGATGATCGCCCCCGTAATACCCAGTTTTACACTGGTCCAGATAAAGGGGCGGCGGATAAAGCGTTTGGTGGCCCCCACCATCTGCATGGTTTTAATGATAAAACGTTTGGAATAAATGGATAATCGGATAGAGCTGTTGATAAGCAGAACCGCTATGATGGTAAAGGCAACACTGGCCAGCAATATCCAGAAACTCAGCCGTTTTATATTGTCATTGAGCATGGTTATCAAAGGGCGGTCATACGAAACCTCTTCTACAAAATCTTTGGAAGAGATTTCACCGGATATCTGCTCCAGTTTTACGGCATCCACATAATCGGCCTTTAATCTTACATCTATGGAATTCTGCAAGGGGTTATACCCGAGGAATTTCATGAAATCTTCCCCGATTTCCGCGCTCTGGGCCTCCGCTGCCGCTTCTTTGGACACGAACTCTACCGACCTGGTGTATTCTGCCAGGGCGAGACTTTTTTGTAACTGGTCTATTTCCACCTTCTTGGCATCGTCTTTCAGGAATATGGAAACAGCTACCTGTTCCTTGAAATGGTCTGCGAGTTTTTTGGTGTTTATGACCAAAAGACCCAACATTCCCAGCAAAAAGAGAACCAAAGAAATACTTAAAATAACGGAGAAATACGAAGAGATCAGCCTTCGTTTCTGATACCTTTCAAAAGATTTGCTCATGGCTTATGACATATTTATCCGGCTTCCCTGCAAATATAACGAATTAGGGATTCCTATCTTGCTTTTATTGATTGGGATTAATAAAAAACCGGGCAGAAGTTTTGGTACTAAGGTAGCAAAAAGGGGACGAATTGAGCCGTATGCGTGGTTTTTCCATGAAACATCTAACCTGTCCTCTCTTTTTTAGTCTTATAACCGAACGAATTACTTCCCTTACAGAAACCGTATCTTCGGATTTTACCTCTTTACAAGTTCCTTGCTGAGACAACTTTAGTTTTCTTCTTCGGGATTCCAGGCATTTGATAAAAAATATTTCTGACATTCCTTGTCAAAACAGCCATAACCAAAAAGGGAATCCGATGATAGTAAATCTGTGGTAAACCAGGCCCCGGAATTAATGGTAAAAGAATATGTTTTCTCCTGGTATTTTAATTTACCGCTATATGTACATGGCAACTGCTCAAATAAATAGTTCCATTCATGGGGGGTAATCGGCCGGGAGTGGCCAAGTATTTCTTTTACCACACGTTTATCTAATTTCCATTCCTTACAAATTGTCGTATCTTTTAAGGAAGACGGATAGTTGTTTGCTTTTTTTAAACTTAAAATCTCAATCTGATCTATTATTTTTTTTAGATCAGTTATGCTGTTTTTTTGGATTTGAACCCTGGATGGTTTTTCTATTGAAACACTTCCCGTATCAGAATTTGTTTTATAAATATCTTTACATCCGAGGAGGATAGTCATAGATATAATGGTCAATACTATTGTTTTCATTTTCTATCTGATTATGTCTATAATTGCATCGTAAACCACTTTTCCTTCACCCGCAGTTTTGGCCTGTAAATCCTCATGATTTTTAACATCACCTATTGTCAGGTTATAAATTTTCATGAGCCCTCTTACTATGCAGGCTGTGGACTTTGCTTGTACTTCTGTCAAAGGTTCCCAGCCCTTAATTTTTTTGCCGTCTAAGGTGACGTTCCCTTTTTCATCGGTAGGCATTCCTACAACTTCAATACCAATAGTTTTACTGTTATAGCCATTTCTGATGTGACTGGTCGTTTTATTTAATGTTGCAGTTTGATAAATTGTACCATCTTTGCCAATTAAAAAATGCGTTCCGATACCTCTTTTAAACGAATTCAGTGAACTCGATGCTGATGATGAGACGGTTCTATGGAGTATAATATATTGAACTTCGTTTTTCCAATCATATTTTTCAAGTGCTGTTATTCTGTTCTTGGTAATTTTTTCATGCGTAATAAAACCATCGTCACTTACTTCCATATCACAACACGAACAATGTGTTACTTCAAACCACTCATTCTCTCCGTCCAACCAATAATTAGCTTTATCCCCTTTAGAAGAATCGGTTGTGCCATTTTTATTTTTTCCTTCGTATTTCACTTTAACATCTGTGTTTTCGGTATGAGCATCAATCAAAATACAGAGGTAGGCTTTTTTGTCTGCTGACATTTGTATATTATTCTTCCACACTTGAAAGTGATTGTCGTCTTTTGGCCTGAGTTTTACCTTCACTATGGCCTTGTTATCTTCACCGACAGTGGCTTGTAGTTTTACTTTTTCCTTGTCTCCCTCCATAATTTTAATAGGATGGAATTCTCCTCTCATGTATAAAACACCACCTTTACCGTCTACGACATTAATGCTGAGCTTCCTTCCTTTAGCAAAAGAGGTTTCTATGACAATATAAACCTCCTCTCCCAAAGAAGCGGCCTTAATTGGTTCAAAACTTACCTTCTCCCCAGTCTGTTTTTGGGTAGATATTTTCATTTTCTGTCCGATTTTAAGGCTACTTTTATTGTCTTCTGTAATATCGTTATTGGTATCTTCTACAATAGCCTTAGAGGTAGTGTTGTATTTTTTTGCGATTTTTCCGAGATTGTCTCCTGCTTTTACTTCATGTTCAATAACAGTGGTCTCTATAATCGGTTCTGTTTTCTTCTTTGCAAAATAAGCTTTCCGCACAATTATTGCTGCCGGCATCACTGCTCCCGGTTTGTAATTTCCAAAACTAACGCTTGTTCCCATTTTTGAACTATATAACTAAATATAGCAAAACTTAGCAACATAGTCAAATATTCAGATTAGGGAAACCATTCAGGTCTTTTCTGGTCTTCAGTTTCCGGGCTCTGTGTGCATTTCTTCTTCCGTCATAAAGGGTTTTAAAGCTTTTAGGGCTTTGTTTACCGAGGTTATATGGTCAAAAGTGAGCAGTAACCGCAGTCCTCCCATTCGGGTGTTCTTTTCTTTCATTTTGCAGAGGCCAGGGTTTTGCTGCACCGTGCGTATAACATGCTGGAACGTCGTGGTCTGGTAAAAACTGCTTTGCTGGTTGGCAATAAAATACCCTACCATTTTTCCGTGTTTGAGTACTACCTTTTCCAGCCCGGCTTTGGAGGCCATCCATTTTATTTTTACACTGTTCAACAGATCGTGTACTTGTTGTGGAAGGGGACCGAAACGGTCGATAATATCCGTTTCGAATTTTTCCATTTCTTCATCCGTGGTTATCTTGCTCAACTGGTTATAGAGATTGAGCCTTTCGGTGATGTTATTGACATATTCGTCCGGGAAAAGCAATTCGAAATCCGTATCTATCTGGGTATCTTTCACATACTCACGTGCTTCATCCTCCCGGGGATACAATTCTTTGAATTCGTTTTCTTTGAGCTCTTCTATGGCTTCACTGAGTATTTTCTGATACGTGTCAAAACCGATGTCGTTTATAAAACCGCTTTGTTCTCCGCCCAGCAAGTCTCCTGCTCCGCGGATTTCGAGGTCTTTCATGGCTATGTTGAAACCGCTTCCCAGTTCGGTGAATTGTTCGAGGGCCTGGATCCGTTTCCTGGCATCGTCTGTCATAGCGGAATAGGGAGGTGTAATAAAATAGCAGAATGCCTTTTTATTGCTTCGTCCTACCCGGCCGCGCATCTGGTGCAGGTCGCTCAATCCGAAGTTGTTGGCATTGTTGATGAAAATGGTATTGGCATTGGGTACGTCTAATCCGCTTTCAATGATCGTCGTGGATATCAGGACATCAAATTCTCCGTTCATAAAACGAAGCATTAGCTGTTCCAGTTTTTTTCCTTCCATCTGCCCGTGGCCGATCCCTATCTTGGCATCGGGAACTAACCGTTGTATCATTCCCGCGACTTCTTTGATGTTCTCAATGCGGTTGTGAATGAAAAATACCTGTCCGCCCCGCTGTATTTCATAGGAAACGGCATCCCGTATTACCTCTTCATTAAATTGTATAACATGGCTTTCTATGGGGTAGCGGTTCGGGGGTGGCGTAGTGATAACCGACAAATCCCTTGCAGCCATAAGACTGAACTGTAACGTCCTGGGAATAGGGGTGGCCGTAAGGGTTAATACGTCCACATTCTCCTTCAGGTTTTTCAGTTTTTCTTTGGCCGCAACACCAAATTTTTGTTCCTCATCTACAATGAGCAGTCCCAGGTCATGAAAATGTACGTTTTTGTTGACCAGTTGGTGGGTGCCGATAATAATATCGATCTTTCCCGAAGCCAGTCTTTCGAGTATTTCCCGTTTTTCTTTTGCGGTACGGAAACGATTCAGGTAATCGACGGTTACGGGGAGGTCTTTCAGACGTTCGCCAAAGGTTTTGAAGTGCTGAAAAGCAAGGATAGTGGTGGGGACGAGTATGGCAACCTGTTTGCTGTTGTCTACGGCCTTGAAGGCAGCCCTTATGGCTACTTCCGTTTTGCCGAAGCCTACATCGCCACAGACAAGACGGTCCATGGGATGTTCGTTCTCCATATCGTTTTTGACATCCTGAGTGGCTTTGCTCTGGTCCGGGGTGTCTTCATAGATAAAGGAAGCTTCCAACTCGTGCTGTAAGTAACTGTCCGGTGCGTAGGCAAAACCTTTTTCCGTACGTCTTTTGGCGTAAAGCTTTATAAGGCTGAATGCAATTTCCTTGACCCGGCTCTTGGTCTTCTTTTTAAGGTTTTTCCATGCACTGCCTCCGAGTTTGAATATTTTGGGTGGTTTGCCGTCCTTACCGTTGTACTTGGTTATTTTGTGAAGGGAATGTATGCTTACATAGAGAATGTCACCATCTCCGTAAACGAGTTTTATGGCTTCCTGGGGTTTTCCTTCCACCTGTATTTTCTGTAACCCGCCGAACTTTCCGATACCGTGATCTATATGTGTGACGTAATCGCCGATTTCCAGGTGGGTAAGTTCTTTAAGGGTAATAGCCTGTTTTTTGGCGTAGCCGTTTTTGAGATGAAACTTGTGATAGCGTTCGAATATCTGGTGGTCGGTATAGCAGACAATTTTACGGTCATCATCAATAAAACCCTGGTATATGGGGAAAACTACGGTTTTGTAATGTACTTCCCCTTCGATTTCCTCAAAAATATCGTGAAAGCGTTTGGCTTGCTGGTCGCTGACGCAAAAAATGTAATTGCTATATCCCTCTGCCCGGTTTTTATTGAGGTCTTCGATGAGGAGGTCAAACTGTTTGTTAAAGGAGGGCTGCGGCCGGGTGTGGAAGGTAATCAGCTCCCCGTGTTTTTCTTTTTCCAGGTGCCTGAAAGGAAGTCTGGACTGGTTTCCGGTTTCTACAACAACCAAGCCGGAGAGTTGTTCGTGGAGTAGCTTCGGGGTACAAAACAGTTCCAGGGGGGAAGCGTGTTTTATTTCTTTGGGAAGAGAAGCAAAAGCTTCTTCCGCTTTACGGAACAAATTGTCTATGCGGGAAGACAGAATTTCGTTGCTCTGAAGACAAACAACGGTTTGCGGGGAAATATATTTTAAAAAGCTTTCCCTGGACTCGCTTTGTGCCTTGTTTTCCACATTGGGTATAATGGCAATTTTCTTCAGTTTCTCTATCGAGAGCTGTGTTTCCACATCAAAGGTCCGGATACTGTCTACTTCATCGCCGAAAAATTCTATGCGGTACGGTTCGTCATTAGAAAAAGAGAATACATCTATGATACCTCCCCGTACGGAGAATTCCCCGGGCTCGGAAACAAAATCCACCCTTTTGAAACGGTATTCGAAAAGAACTTCGTTGATAAAATCGGGCGATACGGTATCGCCGACTTTCATTTTCAGCGTGTTTTTTTCCAGCTCTTTTCTGGTTACCACCTTTTCAAACAAGGCATCCGGATAGGTAACGATAAGCGCCGGCTTTTTCCGGGAGTTTATACGATTTAGTACTTCGGCCCTGAGGAGCACATTGGCATTGTCCGTTTCTTCTATCTGGTAAGGCCTTCGATAGCTGCCGGGATAAAACAGTACGTGCTGTTCGCCGACAAGTTGTTCCAGGTCGTTGAGATAGTAAGCGGCTTCTTCCTTGTCGTTGAGGATAAGCAGGTAGGGCAGGTCGTTGTTTTTAAAGCTTTCGGCTATAACAAACGACAGGGACGAACCTACCAGACCATTGACAAATATTCTTTGCGGAGGTTGGATCCGGGTAATAGTATCCTGCAGTTTCCGCATTTGCGGAGACTGTCCTTTTCCCATTATCCCGTCCGGATAATCCCGATAATTATCGGGATCGGGAGCAGCCGGGAGTGAAGTTGGCGAGGCATGGGTCTTGCTCACAAGATAAAAATTTTGTGCAAAGGTAATAAAAACGGATTTGTCGGGGGAATGGGTTCGGATATACGGCAGGGTAAACACATTAAGAATAATAACAGTTCAATATCTCCGTGAACCTCTGTGTAAGTCTCTGTGTGTCTCTGCGTTATAGCTATTACACAAAGTTTCACGGAGAAGCACAGAGTTACACAGAGCAAAAAAACGATATTAAATAGTGTTGATAATCAAAGATTTAATTTTTTATGCGTTTGCCCTGGGATATACGGCGGGCAAATACATCTCCGGGAACAAAGTAAATGTCCCCGGGAGTAAAGTAGACGTCCCAACATATAAAGTAGGCATCCCCATACGTAAAGTTGACATCCCCGTGTATAAAATAGGTTTTCCTGATGCTTGTTTGGACAAATATGTTGTCCGGGTTTTGTATAAAGATGTATATTTGCGCAAAATTTGGAGAGTTAATAGTAAAAGATATGTCGATCTTAGATTTATATTCCAGTGCATTCCTGGAGCGCAACAGGGACCATTTTGCAGCGATAGTACGTGTGGCTTTGTCTGACGGAGAAATCAATGCGGAAGAAAAGGCTTTTCTGGACCGTCTTGCGCATAACCTTAACATTTCGGAAGAGGATTACGTGATCATATTAAAGGATCCCGCCAAATATCCGATAAACCCTCCTTTCTTTTACGATTCCCGTCTGGAAAGGTTATATGACCTGACACGTATGGTTTATGCCGATCATATTGCAGATGAGGAAGAAACACAAATGCTGTACAAACTTGCCGTCGGTCTCGGATTTACCCCGGGCAACGTAAAATATATCATAAGTAAAGCATACGACTTGGTGTCGCATGGTGTGGACCTGGATACTTTCAAGGAAGAAATGAAACACATGAACAGGTAATACCTTATCTGTTCCACCCCTTTCTTTTTGTTTTACAGTTCAGAGTTTTTTGTTGTTGAGGAGCGATGATCATTTCAGGAATTTATGCAGCTTTTGTAATAACTGTTGTTCCTGAAACGGCTTTTGTAAAGCATCGTTAATTCCGGCCTTTTTGTATTTTTTCTTACCGTCTCCGAGCATACTTCCGGAAAGGGCGATAATAGGGGTTTTTGTATATTTTTTCTCCGGAAGGCTTCGTATAGCGGGAGCAAGCTCGTAACCGGTGACATCCGGTAAGCGAATGTCAAGAAGTATGAGATCGTATTGGGTTTCCTCTATTCTTTCTATAGCTTGTTCGCCGTTTTCGGCTATGTCCAGGAAGAAGGCTCCCTGGGAAGCCAGGATTTTCAGGACAATGATCTGGCTTATTTTGTTGTCCTCTATCAAAAGGATATTGAACTTCTTGTTGGAGTTGAAGAGAACTTTTCCATTGTCTTTGGCTTTTTTGTTTGGTTCCCTGTAGTTCAGAGGGAATTTAAGCTTCAGGTTGAATTTTATTGCAGTGCCTTTATCTGGCTCGCTTTCTGCAGTAATATCTCCCTGCATCAGGGAAATAAGGTTTTTTACAATGGTAAGACCCAGTCCGGTTCCCGGGTATCTATTGTCCTTGTGCACCTGGGTGAAGCTGGTGAATATATCGTTGACATGTTCTTTTGGGATTCCTATTCCCGTATCTGTAATTTCAAACTGTATGTTAGCTTTGTTTGCCCTCTTGTGGTTCAGCTTCACATGAAGGTCTATGTGCCCCTCTTCAGTAAACTTGATGGCGTTTTCTATAATATTGGCGAGTATTTGTTTTATCCGTGTCTTATCTCCCTCGATATACCTGGGAAGCTTGTCGTCTATATGCATACGGAACTCAAGCTTTTTCTGTCTTGCTTTGGTGGCATAAATGAAACCGATGGAATGTAGCAGTTCGGAAAAATCGAATATTTCGTCATTGACCGTAAACTTGCCTACTTCTATTTTAGAAAGATCCAGGATGTCGTTTATCATAATATTGAGATCCTGACAAAGCGATTTGATTACTTCCACGAGGTCAAACTGCTCATCCGACATATTGGTTTTTTCCAGCATCTCGGTAAATGAGAATACCCCGGTAAGCGGGTTTCGGATCTCGTGGCTGAAATTGGCAATAAAAGTACGTTTAAAGGCTTCTTTTTCCTGTAAATAAGTGTTTTGTAATGTGAGTATTTCCGATTCTATGACCGTTTCGTTGCGCTTTTGTGCGATAACCTGAAGGGAGTGGTAGTGCTCGGACAGATCGTGCATAATAATCAACGGGTCTTTATCGGGGAATGTCCTGCAATTTATGTCGCATATTTTTCCGTTGATATGGACACAGGAGAAGAAGATGGAATTGTCCTTATGATTGAGCAGGGGGAGTACACTTTCGAAAAACGGATGACAACCGATAATGTTCTTTTCTCTTTTGAAAGGAAAAAGAGTGTCATCCGATTCCAGGATATCTCCTTTCTCCGATATAATGATAAACTGTACCTTAGGATACAGGAACTGCTCTTTATAGGATTCCAGCATACTATTTGATTAATTTTTTTGTAAGGTCTTCAAAAAGAGTTTCTACATTTTCTCCGGTTTTGGCACTTGAAAAATAATGAGCCAGGTCAAAGTACTGCTTATTTTCCTTCAAATGGGTTTTGGTTACCAGGTCGCTTTTATTGCCTACAACGATTACGGGAACGTTGTTATAGCCGGATTTTAAGTAGTCAAGATCTTCGTGCAGGTTTTCATAGGTGGACTTCCGGGTGGTGTCAAAAACATAAATAAAACCGTGAGATCCCAATAAGTAAGAGGAGCGGGTTTTGGATATATCTTCATTACCTTCGATATCCCATATAATAAGGTTTACCTGGTTTTCAGGCAGTATCATCTCTTTTTTGAGGATATGTACTCCAATGGTAACTTTGTAATTGTCCGAAAAGGTATTTTCAACAAAACGCCTTACCAAAGAGGTTTTGCCAACACCAAAATGCCCCAAAAGAACAATTTTTTTAGATATGATCATTATTAAAGTAAAAATTTAGTTCGTTTACAATATCGTTTTGTGTAATATCCGGATTATAGATCATCAGGCTGAGGAAATTCTCCGAAAACTTAAAAATGGTGTCCTGTAGTTTGTTTTTTACTGGGGTGCTGTATTGCCCGGAAACCACTACGGCAATGTAATACGAAACAAAACTTTGTATGTGAATATGATATAACTCGTATTCTATGAGTTCCAGGTTCTGGCTCTTTTGCTGGAATGCGTCTTCTACAAAAGATTTAATTGCTGTCAGCATTCCGGAAAACATCTCTTTGTCTATGGTTTCTTTCTTGGAATAGTTTCCCAGAAGGATACCCGAATTCTTTTCAATGACAAAAACCTGCTCTATGGAGGCATCTCCCAGTTCCGACAAGATGAGGTCGTGTTCTTTGACCCCGGTGATCCAGGCTTTGAGCCTTCGTTTCCACGCACGGAAGGAAAAACTGTTTTCTACCTGAGCGCTCACTCTCTCGGATAGTAATTTTATTTCCTGCCATACATATTTCTTGATCATCCTCCCCATTATAGGGTAAAGGGCCTCGACAACCTGCTCTTTGGAGTTTTTTATTTCTTTTTTAAGCGTTTCCGTAATGGTAGGGCCGAGGGTTTTGGGGATCTCCTCGATAAACTCGTCCAGTTTGCTGTCGATAATCGGGTCTACCTTTCCTGCCAGTTCCGAACGGGTATGAAGAACTTTTTCCAGTGCGCTGATTTTTTGTGCAATGGTTTCCGCATACTCCCTGTCATCGGTAAGGAGTATATCTTTCAGGATGTTCAATTTATCATTCTCATTCATCACAAAGATAATTGCAGGTAAGGCCCGTTACCGAATGTTTATTTTTCAAAAACAGGCAATAGGCTCACCCTGACGGGCGGCCTCATAAAATTTTATATGATAAATACGCAGATATTTATCCTATCTAATTGTCCTTTATCTTTTCTCCAATTTGAATGAGGAGTTTCCCGAGAGTGGACTTATCTACTTTATTCTGGTCCAGTGTATCTGCTTTTTCCTGAAGGGAATTTTCGAGTTCCGTGATCCTGATATTAACATCTGTACCCAGATTATCAATGGTCTGCATGAGTTCTGCACGGGTATCTTCCATCAAGGTCTGTAGCTCCTTCTTTTTCTGAAGGATGTCTTTTTTCAGCGACTCGAATTCGGAATTGTATTCCTGTATGTTCTCACCGAATATAAGATTCCTGATCGCGTCTATCTTAGACGTGGGATCCACTGAAGCTCCATTTGCTTCGGGGTGATTTTTTTCCTTAGACATGGTTGTACGGTATGAATTTGCCACAAAGGTAACAAAAATCATATACAAATGATTCAATTACCTTTAACTCGGGGACTTAAGCATAAACTCTTCTAATTTTTCAACCATTTTCATACTGCCGCAAAAGAAAGGAGTGCGTTCGTGAAGTTCCGCGGGCTGTATATCGAGTATACGACGGAACCCGTCACTGGCTTTTCCGTTGGCCTGTTCGGCAATAAATGCCAGGGGGTTACACTCGTATAATAATCGAAGTTTGCCGTTGTGTGTTTTGCTGCTTTTGGGGTAGAGGTAAATGCCTCCTTTTATCATGTTCCGGTGAAAATCGGATACCAGGGAACCGATATAACGGGAAGTATACGGTCGGTCGTCCTCTTCTTTCTGGCAATACTTGATATAGTCTTTTACTCCCTGGGCGAAGTGTATATAGTTTCCTTCGTTGACGGAATATATTCTGCCGCTCTCCGGATACTGCATGTTGGGATGTGAAAGGTAGAAGGTGCCTATGGCCGGGTTAAGAGTGAATCCGTTAACGCCATGTCCCGTGGTGTAAACAAGCATGGTAGAAGTGCCGTAAATGACGTAACCCGCCGCTACCTGGTTTTTCCCCGGTTGCAGAAAGTCTTCGATAGTTACCGGGGTACCGATAGGAGTGATTCTCCGGTAAATGGAAAAAATGGTGCCGACGGAAACATTGACGTCAATGTTGCTCGATCCGTCGAGAGGGTCTATAAGAACTACATATTTGTTCTGGTGTTTTTCGTCTTTGCTGTTTATAGAGATAAAATCGTCCTCTTCTTCGGAAGCAATGCCGCAAACGATCTCCCGGTTGGTAAGGGTCTGGATGAATTTTTCATTGGCCATGATATCCAGTTTCTGCTGGTCTTCGCCCTGTATGTTCGTATCTCCCGAAGCACCTATGATATCCACAAGCCCGGCTTTGTTTACTTCGTGGTTTACTACCTTGGCCGCCAGTCGTATGGCGTTGATCAGTTTGGAAAGTTCGCCGGAAGAGTATCGGAACTCCGCTTGTTTTTCAATAATGAATTCCCCTAAGGTCTTGTTCTTTCTCATAGGTTTGTACTTCAAAAAAATAATGGATTATGTGATGATGTGTGTATAGACTTGCAGGAGGGGTAGATATAACCGAAATCTCGGATAATAAGTGAAAAGCCCGGAAGGCTACTGTTGTTACCGCAGTATTTTTGCCGGGATATGTGTGCATTTTCACGCGCCATGCTTCCGTTTTGGACACTTGTTTTTTCGGGGTTTGGTATATGTATGCGTTACAAGCGTTGTTGCGGTCACAAATATCGATAAAATTGTGAAACTAAAACGATTTCGTTACAAATTTATTCCAGGTTAAAAAATACTTATATAACTTTGTGTTATATTTAGAACACTTACTAACTAACACAATATAGAATGATACCATATGTAATCAGAGATGCTACAATAGGGGATATGTCGGGGGTTCTGGACCTTATCAGGGAGCTGGCTCTTTTTGAAAAGGAGCCGGACGCAGTAGAGATCACTGTCGAAGACCTGGAAAGAGACGGTTTCGGAGAGCGACCTTCCTTTCATTGTTTTGTAGCGGAAATCGAAGGAAATATTGCCGGAATAGCCTTAGTGTATCCGCGATATTCCACCTGGAAAGGTATAGCACTCCACCTGGAAGATCTTGTGGTCTCCCGTAGGTACCGCGGAAAGGGCCTGGGGAAGGCTTTGCTTTCCGAAGTGATCCGGTACGGTCATGAACTCGGGGTCAAAAGAATTAACTGGGAAGTGCTGGACTGGAACGAGCCGGCCATAAAGTTTTATGAATACAACGGCGCCAGGGTACTGAAAGGATGGAATGTGGTTCATCTGGATGAAAAAGGAATAAAAAATTATGTTGCCGGTTTGCAATAGCACATTACCGGAGCGCCTGAGAAAAACACGAATAAACAAATAACCGGTAGAACCGTTGTTGTTTTGCCATGGAGTTTTGCATTTTATAAGAGAAAATAGACCTATGAAAATATTTAAATTCGGAGGAGCATCCGTTAAGGATGCCAAAGGGGTAAAAAATATAGTTAAGGTGCTGGAGACAGTTGGTTATGATAATACCTTGCTGGTGGTTTCCGCCATGGGGAAAACCACTAATGCCCTGGAAGAAGTCATAAAAAATTATTTCCGGAACCAGGAGGAATTACAGAGTTCGCTACAGGAGGTCAGGAAATATCACAATGAAATTTTGCTGGAACTTTTTGAGAAAGAAAGCCATCCTGTTTTCTGGAAGGTAGACGGGTTGTTTGCCGAACTGAGTTCTTTTCTGGGACGGAACAAATCCCCTAATTACAATTTTGTTTACGATCAGGTCATCGGTTTCGGGGAGTTGATCTCTACGATGATCATAAGCCAGTATATGCAGGAAACCGGCATAAAGAATACCTGGCTGGATGTACGGAATTTTATAAAAACCGATGCGAACTACCGGGATGCCAACGTAGACTGGGAGAACACGCAGCAAAATATAAGTGAAGGCGTAAATAAAGGATTGCTCAATATAACCCAGGGGTTTTTGGGGAGTGACCCCAATAATTTTACAACCACCCTGGGCCGGGAGGGATCGGATTATACCGCTGCTATTTTCGCCTATTGCCTGAACGCGGAGAGTGTAACCATATGGAAAGATGTTCCGGGAGTTCTGAATGCAGACCCAAGATATTTTGAGAATGCCCGGCTGCTGCACCAGATATCCTACACCGAAGCCATAGAGCTGGCTTTTTACGGGGCATCCGTTATACATCCTAAAACACTGCAACCTCTGCAACGTAAGGAAATACCGTTGTATGTAAAATCGTTTATTGATCCTGTCGGGGAAGGAACAAGTGTTAGTAAAGGACAGGACCTGGAACCACATGTGCCTTGTTTTATTGTGAAGAAAAACCAGGTATTGATCTCACTTTCAACTCTGGATTTCTCTTTTATGGTTGAAGAGAATATCAGTGAAATATTCAAATTGCTGCACGATCACCGCATGAAGGTAGATGTAATACAGAATTCCGCTATCAGTTTTTCGGTATGTGCAGACAATAAGTTCAATAACCTGGAGGGACTACTTAATATCCTCAAAGCAAAGTTTAAGGTAGAATGCGAAGAGGGGGTGTCGCTTTATACCGTGCGGCACGCTACACAGGATTCCCTGGACGAACTGGAACAGGGGAAAGATATATTGCTGAAACAACGTTTACAGAATACGGTACAACTGGTAACCAGGTAGACCCGGAATCTTTCCGGGTTTTGGTATGGTATGGCACAGGTGCTTTTCGTATATTTATGCGTAAATTGGTACTGATGCGTAAAATTTATATTTAAGGAAATCTGCTTTGTGTCCTCTGTGCCTACGTTGATCCCTTTGTGGTAAAAAAAGATTTCAGGAGATGAATTAAACCACAAAGAGCACAAAGTTCTCAAAGAAGTAAAAAGCTCAATTCAAATCAAAAAAAGCATAAAATCATTATAATGATCTGTATGTCAAGTGGTTTGTTTGGAATATTTGCGCATCACCAGTATGCGTAAATCAAAAAACGGAAACCTGTGTTAGCCTATATTAATGCTAAAGTTTTTACCGGGACTACGACAGAAACGGAAAAGGCCGTCCTGGTAAAGGATGGTATTATAGAAGCTGTTATTCCCTTTGGGGAGATTCCCCCGGAATACCGGAGAGAGGACCTTGAAGGGATGTATATAGCCCCCGCTTTTGTGGATCTTCAGATATACGGAGGCGATGGTAAATTGTTTTCGGATGTTTTAAGTGTGGCTTCGCTGCAGGCGACATATGACTATTGTCTTCGCGGAGGGTGTTCGCACTTTATGATCACGCTTGCCACGAACACCAGGGAAAAGTTTATCAAAGGTCTTGAAGTGGCCGGAGAATATATACGCGGAGGAGGGAAAGGACTTCTTGGAGTACATCTTGAAGGTCCTTACATAAACCCGGACAAAAGAGGGGCGCATCTTCGGGAATGTGTCCGGTTTCCGGATACGGAAGAAATAGAGCTTTTTGTTGAGAAAGGGCAAGGCCTTTTTAAAATGATGACCCTCGCTCCGGAACAGTGTGATGAAAAGATTTTAAGACTTTTACAGGAAAAAGGTATTCTTCTTTCCGCCGGTCACAGTAATGCTACATATGTCGAGGCCATGCGGGGTTTCGATATGGGAATTTCCGCAGCTACACATCTGTTTAATGCCATGTCTCCTTTCCACCATCGCGAGCCCGGTTTGCCGGGGGCAGTAATGGATCATCCCAGGGTTATGGCCAGTATTGTCTGCGATGGTGTTCACGTAGACTATGCCGCGGTAAGAACCGCAAAAAAAATTATGGGCGACCGCCTGTTCTTTATTACCGATGCGGTAACAGAAACTTCCGAAGGGGAGTACAGGCATCTTTTCCACAAAGACCGGTATGTTTTACCGGATGGTACTTTATCCGGTTCGTCACTGAACATGATAGAATGTATACGAAATGCCGTAAATCATGTCGGAATTCCGGTAGACGAAGCATTGCGGATGGCTTCGGCTTACCCTGCAAAACTTCTTGGGGACAATATATTGGGCCGCATAGCCAAAGGATGCCGGGCAGACATGGTGGTTTTGGATGCAGACTTGAAAATACGCCGGATGATTACCTGATCCTCTTAAGATCTTATTTCCTTACGCATAAACAAGTAGTAGGAAAGTGAAAAGCACAAGACGGTTGCCGCGATAAGTCCGGTTAACTGGGGACACACCACCAGAAGACTGTCACCCGGGGAAAGGGTGGATGGGATAGCTCCCTGCATCTGCTGTATGGACAGAGGTCCCAGGCTTCTTACGGAAGGAACCAGGATTGTAGTTGTGGCATCGGTAAAAAGTTTTCCCGGTGCAATATCCGGCAGTGCTATCCATAGCTTTTGCAATCCATGTCTTGTTCGTGAGAGGCCCGGCGATACGAATGCCTTAGCAGCGATACCAACTAAAATCGGATAGAAAATGGTAAAGAATAACCAAACCGCTATGGAAGTAAGAGCTGAAGTAGCCGCACGTTTGAACCGGATAGAAAATAATATGGACAAGTTAAGCCAGAAAGCAATATAAATAATACAAAGAACCGTAAATCCGGTAATCCGTATAAACTCTTCCGGCATGGGTATTTGTCCGGTGACCAGGATTCCCAGGCCGGTTATCAGGAGGCTTAAAGTCAAAAACAGGGTGCCGGTAACCATTAATGCCCCGGTGAATTTGGCGTTGATGAAATAATCCCGGTGTATCGGTTGCGCCATGAGGCGCACCAGCGTACCGCTGTTTTGCTCCGAATTTACCGCATCAAATCCCATACCTATACCCAAAAGAGGTCCCAGGAAGCCCAGCAATATATGAAAAGGAGGGAGTGTTCCGTCTGATGCGGTCAGTAATTTCAGGAAAACAAAGTCACGGTTGGGGTCTTTGGTATTGGCCAGGGCTTCGGGAAGATTATTTAAAGCTATATATAGAGAGCCAAAACAAGTGAGCAGTATCATGGCCAGCAGAACGATAAAACGCCAGCTCCTGATATGGTCCGATATTTCCTTTTGTACAATGGTCCAAAAAGGATGGAGAGACTGTCTTCTTGTGTTTTTTTTCTTTCCGGTACGTCTTTGTTGTAATAGAGGAATATCCTTTATGTATGTCAGGTAGTTGTTATGTAATGTGGTATTGATTTTCATAACTTCCTTCAAAATAACGTTGGTAAATCTCGTCTAATCCGTATTCTTTTTTGCACAGGTAAAGAATATCCGCTCCTGCTTCTACCAAAGTTTTGGCAATTACGGGAGTGATATCATCGGTACAGGCAATGTGAATTTTTCGGTCTAGTTCTTTAACACTGCTCACTTCTTTTATGTTTAACAACATATCTTCCAGCGGGTGTCCGGTTATAGAAAAGGGATGTTTAATTTCCACTTCTATCCTGAATGGCTCGCTTTCAAAAAGTGTTTCGGAAAGCGTGGGAATATCTCCTTTAGCGAGGAGAGAGCCATTTACAAAAATGCCTACACGATCGCAGACCTGTTGTATTTGGTGGAGGTGGTGTGAGGAGAGCAGAACGGTAAGTTGTTGTTCTTTGCTGAGTTGCCGGATGAGTTGCAGGAAATCACGGACACCGGAGGGGTCTATCCCCAGGGTAGGTTCGTCCAGGATTATGATTTCCGGATTTTTAACAAGCACATCTGCTAATCCGAGACGTTGTTTCATTCCCCTGGAATATGCCCCTACTTTTTTTCCGGCTACATTTTCCAGGCCTACTTTACGAAGCAGATAGGATACCCGGTCTCTGGTTTCGCTTTCCGGAATATTGTTGAGGCGGGCCGTATATATAAGATTTTCCTGCCCTGTGCGGTTTTCATAAAAGCCAATATTATCCGGGAGGTACCCTATGCGTTTTTTTACCTCGACAGGGGAAGAAGTGGCATTGTATCCGCATACCCGGGCATACCCGGATGTGGGTTCCGTCAGGCCCAGTATCATGAGTATGGTAGTGGATTTCCCCGCTCCGTTGGGTCCCAGAAGACCGAATACTTCACCTTTTTCTATATCCAGGTTTAACCGGTTTACTGCTGTGAGCGTTCCGTATCGTTTGGTAAGCTCCCTTAGTTCTATAACAGGCGCTTTCTCATTCATGGCTACCTCCTTCCGTATTTTCGGATTAAAGCGTATACGCTGCCCAGGGCGGCCAGTATAACGAGGATACCCGTCCAGCCGGCCAAAACGGAATTCTTTACAGAAACGCGGAAAGTCGCTTCGGAGCGTACCTCTGCGGAAATGGCCTGTAATTCGGTTATATAATCACCTGCCAGGGCTTTATTATCTACGGAAATCGTAGCGTAAATTTCTTCGGTTTTTCCCGGCGCCAGTTTATTCACTTTTGCAGGTTCAAAGTTTACATCCCAGTTTGCAGGCTTTTTGGATTTCAACTCCAGGTTATGGACTTCTGCCGATCCTCTGTTCTTTAATAACAGCTTTATTTTCTTTTTATCTCCCGCGGTTATATGTGTGCTTAATAATCCGGTGGGAGTGGTAAGTGCCAGATCGTAAGTTCCGGTAATAACCGATTCCAGTTCCAAACGGGCCGAAATAGTTCCTGAACTGGCGATGACCGGTATTTTATATGTGCCGGCCTTTATTTCCGCCGGCGGGTGTACTTCTATGGTCACAAGCTGTGTTTGATTAGGCCCGACATTTACGGAAGATATTTGTTTGCCGTTGGCCTTGTATATGACACTCCATCCTCTCTGTGTCATGGCACGTAAAGCATATGCCTCACTTTCCCCACTGCCGTTGCGCAGTTCGGCATTATATGTAAATGTAGAGTTGGCAGCACCTTCGATATTGGTTTGCTTGGAACTGAATTGTGCCTGGGATGTTCCCTGTCTTGAAATGGTAACTGCCAGAGGTAAGGAAGTGTAACCGGGGGCAGTTAAGTGAAAATCATAGGTTCCTTTGTCTATTTTAAATGGTACGCGTAGCGTAAAAGACAAGGTTTTCTTTTGCCCGGGCAATACGGCAATCTCTTCAATAGTGTAGCCGCCGGATTTGAGTTCGTAATTCCATTCTTCGGGCAGTCCCGAGACTTTTATGGCAGAGGTCCGGACCGATCCCGTATTGTTAATGATATCTACGGAGTAGTCTATTGTTTCTCCGGGTGGCACCGAAATCCTGGTATAGGGTGTGTAGAGAGATAATCCCTGTGCCGAAATAGTTTGTGGTAATAAACAGGTGACAATAAAAGTGCTGTATAACAAGTGAAACCAGCGTTTTGTACAGGCAAACATAGCTTAATCATATTTAATTATACTAAAGTCAGATCGTACGTGTGGATAATGTAGTATTCTTATTATAAACGTAATTTTGTTATCTTATTCTCTGAATATATTATTCGTATTATTAAAAAAACAGCGCTAATCTATAAAATATGCGGATAATTAAATCTTAAAAAAATCTTAAAATAATAAGGGAGTATCCGGAATTTTCTCGGCATCCGATAAAGAAGGTATGGCATAAGCAAAATCCTGCTCTTGCATTTATATCCGGTATGGTTTTTTCCCGTGCCTTCCGAGATTCTCCCGGTAAACATTTCAGGTGTACGTAATTCTCCACGATGTCCTGGTCTCTATCAGCAATCTCCGGTCTTCAATATACCTGTGTTACTTTTTGGGGTATGCAGATTGCTCTCTGTTACAAATTCGGGATTTGACCCGTGAGAAAAAGCACATTCCGGACAGAAGAATAATTTACCGTAAAACATGCGGAGCATTCCCCGGAATATAGGGTTTTAGTGTGATAAATAACAGCCCCGGATTCCTCTTATTTTGTCTTAGATTTGCGACCCCGAAAATGGGAGTAGAATTGTAGAAGTTAAAATCTGAAGATAAATTATGGGAATGTTTGTAATCAGCAAACGGCATAACGGAGATTATAAATTTGTTTTTACATCCAGGAAAGGGAAACCTGTTTTTACCAGTATCAGCTGTAAACAAAAATCGGATTGCGAAATGATAATACATGCGATCCGGGATCATATTGAAGTATTTACCATTACACGAAAATGCACGGTTTCGGGTAAGTTTTTTTTCCGGTTGTCCAAAGGCGGGCTGGTTTTGGCGACAAGCCGGAAATTTTCTACCGAATTACGGCTCGCCAAAGGGATTGAAGAAGTTATGAGAAATGTTCCGGATGCAGAAACCCTGGATTTTTCCGTAAACGAATTTGTCTTCCCGGAGACCGAAACCTCTGCTATAGAGAGTGATTAGAGGCAGGGGTGAAAAAAGTGGAGTTTGCTTATTGGGATTTGCGGTTTTTTAGTCGGTATTATACAATCTTACCGTTTTTTGAAGATATGTTCCGGACTAAAAGAAAGAGCCCCTGAAAATATCAGAGGCTTTTTATATTTTTATGTCTTCAGAATAGGAGTTTAAATCCTCCGTTGAGCACAAAACCATCCACCGGGGCGTAAATATCCCTGAATTGCGGATTGTCGACATTCCCGGTATAAATGGTGTCGAAACGGGTCTGACGGGTATCCAGCATATTTTCGAAATTCAGGAATAAAGAAAAATGCTCTCCCAGTTTCTTTTCGGACATGATTCCCATAATCCAGTAAGACTTCCCGGTAGTATCGTCATTTAATTTTTGCGGACTGAAATAATAGGCTTCCAGTCCTATCCAGAAGTTTTCGTGTTTTTCGTACATCAAAACATTGTTCAGCCGGTGCCTGGCTACCAGGGGATATTCGGTTGTTCCTTTCTGGTAATGCTGTTTTACATCTGCAAAAGTATACCCGATAAAGAGTTTGAAATCGCCGTAACTCCATTTCATATTAGCTTCGACTCCCTGGGTGTCTATGTATCCGTCGGGTTGTATAAATTCGTAATAGGGGCCGGTGGTCGCCGTAAGCAGCAACGGGTCATTGATCCGTGTATAAAACAACAGTGCATTGGCAGATAATGATAACGATTCGGAAACCGGCCATTTGTAATTTACATCAAAATTAGCCCCTACAGAGCGCTCCGCCTCACTGTCATTCACTGCCAAGGGTAAAATATTTCGAAACTGAAGACGTTCTGCGTCTTCCGTGAAGATAGTCGGTGTTTTATACCCCATTCCTCCTCCCGTACGAAATGTGAGCCGGTCATTAGGTTCGAACATCAGGGAAAAGCGAGGTAATATGTAAAAACCGTAATCGCTTTGATAATCTCCGCGCAAACCGGTTTCCAGTGTCCATTTTTCGGCCATGCCCCAGGTGTTCTGCACAAAGGCACCTATAGTATTATTAGAGAAACTCAAATCCTGATCCGGACTTCCTTCGGACTGGCTGAAATTTTCTGTCCACAGGTTAAGTCCGGCAATCCATTCCGTTTTTTCACCGATAGCGGAAATAGTAGCTTCTGAAAAGGAAGAAACCTGATCTCCGGCGAAGGTAAAACCGGGTATGGCAATACGGCGTTCAAAAATACTAACACTGTTTTTCAGTTGTATTTGGGTGTGTTCCGACAGTTTATGCCTGGCATCGAATTGGGTAGAGAACCGGTCGGTATTATTCTTTTCATAATAACCGGTATCGCTGTCGTGATTTATGTAATCCATATTTCCCCCCAGCCGGTTTTCGGTGACGTAATTGAAGCCTGCGTGTATTTCCGTTTTTTCGTTCAGGTATAAAAACAATTTCGGGTTGACCGTAAAACGCTCAAACTCCGGGATAGCAGTAAGTCCTATATCGGCCGGGTCATAAGCGGTTCCCTTGTTGTAGGAGACAAAAACCGTGGTTCCGGTTTTCCCGTACTTTTCCGAATAAAAACCACTAACATCCAATCCCAGGGCAGAAGTGCCGTTGACCATAAAGCTCAGTTCCCGTTCTTCTTCCGGGGTTTTGGAAATAAGATTGACCAGCCCGGCAATGGCGCCTCCTCCGTATAGTGTAGATGAGGCTCCTTTAATCACTTCTACCTGCTTCAGGTCCAAAGGGGCTATCTGCATTAAGCTCAATCCGCCGGAATAACCGGAATACAACGGAAGCCCGTCTCTTAAAAGCTGGGTGTATTTTCCGTCCAGTCCCTGGATACGAATACTGGAATTGTAACTCGTTGCCGATGTTTGCTGGGTTTGTATCCCTGTACTTTCGTTGAGGAGCATACGGATGTCTCCGGGTTTCATATTTCCTTTTTCTGCCAGTTCTTCTCCGGCAATGAATTCGACGCGGGTGGGAATATCTTCTATGGTCCTGCTGCTTCGGGTGGAGGTTATGACCACCTCTTCCATTTCTTCGTGAGCCTGGTGAAGGTAATAGGTGGTATGTTGCTGACCTTCTTTTTGGGGAAAAGTTTGTTCGAGTTTTAAAGGTTCATAGCCAATGTATTGTATGCGTATGGTGTAGGTTCCGTCGGGAATATCTTCTATGACGGCATATCCTTCTGCATTGGTGGCTGCTCCTTTTTCGAGTTCGGCAATATATATGGAAACCCCGAACAGGGGTTCTTCGGATGCTTCGTCTTTAACCGTTGCCTCAAAGACATGTTGTGCGTAGGTCATGCAGCAAAAGAGTAGCATAACCCCGGTGGTAAAATGTTTCACGATAGGAAATAAATTAAAGGTTTGTAAATAGTATGATTATCTCTTTCTTATTAGAGTTTGAAAGGCATACTATACACGGGGAGGCTTCAATAAAGACGTATAAAAAACATAAGATATTAAATTCGGAGTAAATAAGATAAGGTCTGTTCCGCCCTTTTCCACAAACGGGCACGGGTACTCCTGAAACGGAAAAACAAAACCGGAACAACTACCACAGGCAAAGAAGGGGGAACAGGCAGCACAGGGATCGTGGTCTTTTTTCTCCGGGGCGTCATCACAAACATGAAACACCTCCTCCATACAATCATCTGTCCCTGTACAACAAGGTACGGCTGACAAGGAAAGTACAAGTGATATGAGAAAAACAGCCAACATCTTCATGACAGCGAAGTTATGAATTTTAGGAATAGCCTGCACGGGTTACTTTCGGTAAATCAGGGGGATATTTGTATAAATATTTTTTGCGAAGAATAAGGTGCCTGCCTGTCCTGTTCCGGACATCGGATAAATCTTATTGTCTTTTTCGGTTAAACTTAAAAGTTTTAATTCGTTCAATATTTAAGAGATTGTCTGAGTTTTATCCTTTGCAAATACCTTTAACATATGTTTAACACAGGCGTTTTCCTTATATTAATAGTTTTACCAATTAATGAAAGTCAGTCGCATTAAAAATAGCGTTACTTATCTTTTCCTTGTACTTTTCATTGGAATGAAGATGGCGGGGTTGCACGTGCTGACTCATAATGACGATAAGGATCACCTTGTTCATTGTGCTGTGTGTGATCATATCATTACCGGCAATCACACACCGGTTCTTCCTTCCGATACGGAAGAGTTCAGGCTTCAAAATGAGGAGCCCGTCGTAGTAAAGGAAATTGCCGGGGAATATCATTTCGTATACGGTAATACGGATATTCCCAATCATCTTTTCTCCAGGCCACCGCCTGCTTCTTTATAAGTTTTTCCGATACATTTCAAATTTTCCGACGCCTGTTAAGTGCAGCATGAGGATGGGTTTATGACTGATGATATTAGATGTTTTACAGCATACAACATTGTCATCGGGCCGTAAATGTCCGGATTGTATTTTAGCTGCCAGGCGCTCCGATGCTTTGGCAGATGTTTCGGTGCTCAAAGCCTGTTATCTGTGGCTCTGATCTCTTATAGCCGTATTAATAACCCAAAAATACAGAAGGTATGGCTCCGTATTAGTCTCATTTTTAGAGACATTCTATGCCGTTAAGGTAAATATGGAGAATGCTCATGTCTAAAATCCTGTTAGCCGGTATTTTATGAAATTAACCTCCCGGTAGCCATTCCTAAGGATGATGATACAGGGGGATTATCACACCCGATTCTCCATAACGGATCGGGAAGCAATCCGGAACGTCGATCGATATCAAGATTATTGAATAATTCACAACTAACACACATATAAATATGAAAAAAACCATTTACCTTGTAATGATAGCCTTTATAACAGGCTCATTGTTTACCGCTTGCAGTAATGATGATGATGAAGTCATTCTTGAGCAATCCGTCATTGAAAATATTGAAATCGGTACCTCCAATAACGAAATGGGTGTTATCGGGAGGGATTTCCATTTTGAAATGGATGTTGTAGCCGGGGACAGAATCGGGGATGTTCGAATCCTGATCAGGCAACGGAGTGGGGAGACCTATTCCCATGAATGGTCCCATGAAATAATATGGGATGAATACAAAGGGGTGAAAAATGCCAATGTACACAAACATCTTACCATTCCCGAAGGTGCAGCCGAAGGAGTTTACGATTTCGTAATTATTGTAAATGACGAAAACGGGTCCATATTGGAAGAAGTAAGGGATATTACACTGACCCTTCCGGAGAATTTACCTGTAGATCCGCAGATACGAGTCTTCAACGTCTATAAAAACGGTAAACAAGGGGATGTTCCTTTTTATGACTATTATGATAATGATGATTTCGGAAACGAAACATTTTCAAAGAACGACACCCTGTTATCGCAGGTAAATATCAAGAATGTCAAAGGGGACGGAAAAATGTACCTGCTGTTGATCCATAAAGCCTCGGGGCACTATCCGGAAACCGTTGATGATATCGATTTTTCCAAAGCCATTGTTTACGATGTCTATGAACATCAAGGGCATGAAGAAGGTTTCACCTTTACCAATTTCCCATATAGTGCTGAATTAGGAGGTTACGAGCGAACAGGGCCGGAATTTGTTATCGGTGCCGCCAGTGATTCCAACATACCAGAGCCTAACCCAATTGATGGGGAAAAAGCATGGAAAAACGGGAACTATTATTTTGGCGTGGTATATCAGAACACCACACATGACCTCAATTTCCACTACTATATTGAGTTTGAAATCGAAGGGTTTTAATGATTGTGACCTTAACTAAACGGTATAACTGTTTGACAGGGAGATCTGCTAATTGCCCTTCGACCCGATCGTCCTTATCATCCAACCATACCACAATCCGTAGAAGAATGAGATTATTTTTATTGATCAGGTTTACATGTATCGGCTTCCTTTTTTTTGCCGGCTGTAAAAAACATGGAAAATCCACGGAATCGTCCATGGACAAGAAGAATGTAGAAGGTCTGTTCACAAAAGCGGATCATAGCATAGGTCTGGACCATCTGTATATTGTATTGGACAGCTCTTCATATTCAGCGTTTATTTCCAATACATTCATAAAGGAGGTTTATGCCGGAATCGATCTCGGTATGCCAAAATTCGAACCGTTCAGTGAGTCAGCGACTTCCGTTTACCTAAGGGGCAGGAAAGAATACATAGAAATTCTGGGGCCGAACAATGCTTTCAAAGAACCTGTAGGTCAGAACGGCATAGGCTTTTTCCTGGAAAACGACAACGGTTTTTCATTGGAAAACACCCCTGTTTTAAAGGAAGAGGGCACCAAGTTCTTAACAGGCGTCGATACCGTTTCCTTTGGGTTATACGGAAAGCAAATCACTTGGTACAAGGCATTCTATACCCTTGGCATGAAGACCAACCTCTATACCTGGCACGCCTATTACAATCCCGGATTTTTAAGTGCAGTACATCAAGAGGATGTGGGGAAATATTCCCAGGAGTTATTTTTAAAAACGGCTTATCAACCCGAAAAGCTCTTCAAAAAAATAACGGGAATAGAAATGCATTGCAACAGGGCAGACCATTATCGTATAGCCACGGAATTACAATTATTGGGCTGTGCTCTTGAAAAAAAGGAAGGGAACGACCTGGTGTTTACAGTAGGCGATGTACAACTTAGCATTTTACTGGATGAAATGCTTACAAATAGTAGAATTACCCGTATAGACGGTTTATTGAACCGTAAAGATGACAGGGTTCTGGACTTTAACGGCTTTAAAATAAAAAATCAAGGTTTTGGAACAAGTTGGATTTTTGAACCCCGCCCATAAACCGTCCTAATTTAATTACAATAAACGGAAAGGAATTTAAACTTACGGAATGGGCTCCTTATATCATTAAAGGGTTGCCTAAGGGTGAGGTAACCATCAAGCTGGAATTGCGCGACAACAATGGTACGTTGCTTACCGGCGATTTTAATAAAGTAGAGCGTACCATAACGCTTGAGGAATAAAAATATTTCGATTAATGAGCCGGGCCCCGGGCCCGATAGTCAATAAACATACCCACTTAAAAATAATTATGATCACAACACAAGAATTGACCAAAAAATATGGCGAATTTACCGCTTTGAACCGGCTAAACCTGCACGTTGGGCCGGGAGATATCTATTGCCTGCTAGGCGCTAACGGTGCAGGAAAATCGACCACGATCAACCTGTTGCTGGATTATATCAAACCCACATCGGGAGAAGCGCTTATCAACGGTAAAAATGTCCGTCAACACAGTCTGGAAACCAAAAAGCACATTGCTTACATTCCCGAAAACCTGATGTTGTATCCCAACCTGACAGCGGTAGAAAACCTGGATTATTTTTCGGGTGTGGGAGGAACTTCACTTCAACAAAAGCAATTGGAAGAGCTTTTGTTAAAAGCGGGCTTGCAGGCCGATGCGCACCACAAACGTACCGTGGCTTTTTCCAAAGGAATGCGGCAAAAAGTGGGTATAGCCATTGCCCTGGCCAAACAAGCCAAAGCCCTGTTACTCGACGAACCCACTTCGGGTCTGGATCCGAAAGCCAGCAATGAATTCGGACGCTTGCTGCAGCAGTTGCGCAAAGACAATGTCGCCATTCTGATGACTACCCACGATTTGTTCCGGGCCAAGGAAATAGCAACGCGTATTGGTATTATGAAAGCCGGCAAACTCATGCAGGAGTTTAATGCCAATGACATTTCCCTGTCAGAGCTGGAACATGCCTACCTGAAGACAATGGACTATAAAGAACTGGCTGTATGATCAGGAAAACGATATCTAAGGAACTGAAAGAACTTTTCCGTGACGGACGTGTCCGCCTGGCGGGAATTATTGTGCTGCTTCTGCTGGGTGTAGCGGTCTGGATAAGCAGCAGCCAATACAAACGGACGAAGCAGCAATACGAAACTGCCCAAAAAACAGAACGCGCTGTCTGGGACAACCAGGGTGAAAAAAATCCGCATTCGGCGGCTCATTACGGGACCTATGCTTTTAAACCGGAATATCCGTTGGGGCTATTGGATAAGGGGATCGATAAATATTCAGGGACGTCCATCTTTATGGAAGCTCACAAACGCAACGAGGCTCAATACAGTCCTGTGGCAGACCAGACCGGGCTGGCACGTTTTGGCGAACTTACCCCGGATTTTATCTTACTCTTTATCATTCCATTATTCATTATTTTAATGGGATATAACAGTTATACCAAAGAAGCCGAATTAGGAACGCTTCCGCTTTTAAAAAGTCAGGGAGCCAAAGGGTGGAAGATATTACTCGGAAAGTGGATAGCACTGTTTCTGCCGATTGCATCCGTTACCTTATTACTGTTCCTGATAGCCGGGTGGATGCTTAGAGGCATGAAAGAATTTGAAAACTTCAGCTGGGCGTCCCTGGGCGTGTTATTACTGGTTTATCTGGTTTACTACGCCATATTTATCAATATTGTACTATTGATCTCCCGTTTGGCGAAACGTTCCGGAATTGCGCTGGTAGGTTTGCTGAGCATCTGGATACTTGCTTGTCTGGCAGTACCTAAAGCTGCCGGAAACCTGGCCGATGCCAAATATCCGTATCCTACCCGACAGGAATTTAATGCCGCTGTTTTAGAAGACAAAAAGGAAGGACTGGACGGGCATAATCCCTGGAGTGAAGAAGCTAAACGCCTGGAAAAACAAACCCTGGCGGAATACGGGGTAGACAGCCTGCATCAACTACCTTTTAACTATGATGCCTACCGGATGCAAAAAGGAGAAGAACACGAAGCCGAAGTGTATAGAAAACATTACGGGAAGCTTCGGGAACAATTTTCTAACCAGGCGGCTACTTACCGCAATCTGTCGGTCTTATCACCATTTTTGTCCACACGCTTTTTGTCGATGGGAATTGCCCGTACCGATTATTATACGCATTGGGATTTTGCCGATGCAGCAGAGGATTACCGTATTGCAACACAAAAATTTCTCAATGACGAATTTGCTCAAAATTCCGGTTATGGAGATTGGGGATACAAGTCCGATGCCGATACCTGGAAGCAATTGCCGGAATTTGAATATCATCCGCTGCCATTAAGGACTGTTCTTCAACAGCAGCAATCGGCATTATGGATCCTCGCCGGTTGGCTGGCAGGGACCCTTGCCTTATTGTTTAACCTTAGAAATAAACTATAGGATGTTTACATATAATTTTAAATACGAGTTAAAGATGTTGTTCCGAAGCCGTTGGATGCAACTCCTTACCATCTTGCTGCTGGTACTGTTTGTTTTTGCCGGTTACAACGGGAAACAAAAAACGGGTAAGCGAATGAGCGATATCGCAGCCGCACAAGCTACTGTCAAAGCTTCGGATGCGGAAACATCAGAAACACTTCATGCTATTGAAAGCGGGGAGGAATTAAACCTGAGTCCCTGGGTTACTCCTACCAGCCCGATGAACGTCGGAAATAAAAACCCTCGTGTTGCGGCTATGCCTGCTAATGCAATGGCTTTTATGGCTGTAGGGCAAAGCGATGTATATACCCATTATGTGATGCCTACGGTTTCCGGTGACGATTTTGCCATCAATCTTACCGAAATGACCAGTCCCATACAATTGCTGTTCGGTAGTTTTGATCTGGCTTTTGTTATTGTCTATCTTTTACCACTTATCATTATTGCCTTTTCATACAATATCCTTTCCGAAGAAAAAGAAAGAGGAACGTTGCGCCTGCTGACTTCCCAGCCTATATCCATACGTCGTTGGGTATTGCAGAAACTGGGCATTCGTTTGTTCTGGCTGTTTGTTCTGGTATTCGTTGCCGCCACCGCAACATTTCTGATTAACGGTGTCGGTTCTTTTGAAGGGTATATTACGCTGTTGGGCATTTGCCTGGCCTACATGCTTTTCTGGTTCAGTTTGACATTTGCCGTCAGTCTGGGGGTAGGTCAATCGGCTAAAAATGCTTTTGTTCTCCTGGGACTGTGGATTGTATTTGTATTACTGATCCCATCTACTATCAACCAGATGAGTGACGCTTTATATCCTGTGCCTTCCCGTAACCAACTGATTGGTAAAGTCCGGGAACTCAAAGCCGAGGCCACGGAAAAGCAAGACGAAATACTGGACAATTACCTGCGCGACCATCCGGAATATGCCGTAAATGACAGTACGCAGTCCCGTTCTTTCTGGCACAGCTATATGGCATCCCGGAAATTGGTGGAAGAGCAACTGTACCCTCTTTTGGCAGATTACGACAACAGCCTGGAAAACAGGCAGAAATGGATAGATAAATTACAGTGGTTATCGCCCGCAATTCTGGTGCAGCAGGAACTCATCAGGCGGGCAGGGACCTCCAAAACCGATTATGAGAACTACAGGCAGCAGGTATTGCGGTTTTCGGATGACTGGAGAGACTTTTTTATGCCGTTGCTCTATAATAATGAATTCTTTACTTCCGGTCATTTAAGCCAATTGCCCGAATTTGAGTACCGCCCCAATGCAGACAACAGCGGTTTGCGTATCTGGGGAATACTCGGATTAACAGCTTTGGTGCTGGGGGTGACGACCATGGTGTATAAAGTACAGGTTGAAAAAGAAAAAAATATCGCATAAAAACAAACATGGAAAATAAAATAGTATGGATCTGGGCAGCTTTCTTACTGCTCATCTTTTCCGGAGAATTAAAGGCACAGAGCATCTTGAGCGGGACAGTGATGGACGACTCCGGAAAATTCCCCCTGGTTAGTGCACACGTTGAAATTAATGGGACAGCACAAGTAAAAACAACTAATAAATACGGAACATTTGAAATTCAGGATATTAAATTTCCGGTTAGTTTGATTGTAAGTCATTTGGGGTATCGGTCACTTTCAATAACATTTACCGAACCCAAAGAAGATTTGGTCATCAGGCTCAGCAAGCAGGAACAATATCTGGATGAAGTAGTGGTTACTGCCTTTGAAGGAAGCCGGAAGTTAATGGAAACACCGTCGGCCATCGGGAACCTGGACGTCCGTGATCTTGACAGGTATAATTTACTGAGTCCCCAACAAGCCTTAAGCACCCTGCCCGGGGTGAAGATGGAATCTACTACTATCGGTCGTTATTCCATAAAAATACGGGGAGGGGGCCTGGGGGTGACCGGGCATAGCGATAATTATAAAATGTACTGGAACGATATCCCGATCACCATAGCCAGTGGCGGAGCTCCCCTTGGGGAATTGGATTTTGGGAGCATAGGTACTGTGAATGTTATACGGGGGCCTTCGGGAAGTATTTATGGCGCCGGTCTGCACGGGGTCGTACTATTGGAAAACAGGAAGCCGGCATATCAGGAAACCAGTTTACAGACCGATGGGTTATGGGGCAGTTATGGTTCCCACAGGTATAGTGCCATATTTTCCACTTCAGGGCAAAAAGGCGATATCCGTTTGCAATATTCCAATGTACATACCGATGGATACCGGGATGAGTCGGCATCCGACAATCAATTTGTTAACCTGACAGCACGGTTGTTCCCCAGTGAGAAACAAAGCCTGTCTTTTATCGCTCAATATACGGATCGCAGTTACGGTATTCCCGGAAATATTTCTGCCGGACAGGTCGCCGAAAACCCCAGACAGTCCAGTTTTTCTCCCGAATTGGACAACGGACTTACGGGCAAGAACCTGTTGGTGGGTGCGGCCCATAGTTATCGCTGGAATGACCGTTGGGAAAATAATACTTCCTTCAGCTACCAGGTGTATGAGGGAGATTTCCTGATAGGGAACGACTTTTTCAAAGTGGCCGACAGAAACATTACCACGACATTCTCGGCCCGTTCGGCTATGGTATATAATTTCAAGGGTTTTGGAGGTATGGATGCCCGATGGGTATTCGGAGGAGAGTTCACACGGGGTATCCACGATGTGAATGAGTTCAGCGATGGTTTTGAAAGCCCGATTAACAGTGCCCGGACAACTACAGATCAATCTGTGCTTGCCTTCAGTCAATTGGAAATGGAACTTCCGGCCGGATTTACATTTACGCTGGGAGCCAGTTATAATAATTTCCGCCTGGATTTCGAAGAAAGGCTTATGCCGATGGATGTACCGCGGTTTTCCAAAGAGGTCAATGATTTTTCACCCCGGGTGGCACTGATGAAAAAATTCAACAACAAACTTTACGCCTATGCCAATGTCAGCAAAGGTTTTTCTCCGCCACCCAGAGGTGCTATAGATAATAACGGAACTAATATCAATTTTGACCTGGAATCTGCCAAGGGATGGAACAAGGAACTTGGAGTAAGAGGAAAGGCATGGAAAGACCGCCTGGCATTCGACATGGTGTTTTACAGGTTAGATGAAAAAGACGTCATTGTACCGAGAGTAACTTCCAATACGGGTGGAATAGATTTTATTATCAACGAAAATGCCGGAGCCATAGACCGGCAGGGAATTGAGTTGTGGGCAGAGTATTTCTGGATAAAAGATACGGATAAATGGATTTCAAACGCCCGTTCCTGGAGCAGCTATTCTTATATGGACCATAAGTTCCAAACTTATAATACGGTGGAAACGGATACGGACAATGTTTCCGGTGAAGTGAGTTTTGACGGGAAGTATATTCCTGGCGTACATCCGCACACCTGGGTATTGGGAAGTGACATTCAAAGCAAAACCGGACTTTATCTGAATACCACATTTTCGTACTATGACAAAATATACCTGAACAATTCCAATACGGATACAACGGCCCCTTACAGGCTATTAGATGTGAAAATAGGATTTAAGAAGAAAGTACTGAACAATATTCAGTTGAATGTATATGCCGGGGGAAATAACCTGCTGGATAATGAATATAGCTCAATGACCGCGTTTAATGCCTTTTCCGGAGCCTATTACGATCCGGCCCCGAAGAGCAATTTTTACTCGGGAATAAGTCTGAAGTATGATTTTTAATAACCTGGATGGTCCAGGATAATCAATATTTTCCCTATAACCGATTATCAGGAATGAACAGAAGAACATTTTTTAGAAACGGGACGCTCTCGGCACTGGGAGCATCGCTACTAAACCCGTTCCATACTGTCGCTGCCGAAGCGGATATATTTCAGCGTAATAAAAAAGCGAAAAACATCATTATGCTGGTTAGTGACGGAATGAGTAGCGGAACCCTGAACATGGCAGACTTACTTCTGCAAAGAAAAACAGGAAAAGGCAGTAATTGGCTGCAATTATACAAAGAAAATAAAGTGTCGCGTGCCTTGATGGATACGGCTTCTGCCAGTTCCATCGTAACCGATTCGGCGGCAGCCAGTTCCTCCTGGGGAGGGGGTGTTCGTGTACCTAACGGATCGTTGAATATGAGCAAGAACGGAGAAGCTCATTTGCCTTTGTGGCAAAAATTTAAAAAAGCCGGCAAGAAAGCCGGAACGGTTACCACAGTTCCGGCTACTCACGCTACACCCGCGGGGTTTTGTGTCACTTCAAAATCCAGAAATGCCCAGGAAAAAATTGCAGGGCGTTATCTGGAACAGAAATTTGATGTGATCATGGGCGGTGGCGACACCTATTTTTCGTCTGAAAAACGCAAAGACAAAACCGATATGTATAAAGCATACCAGGTTGCCGGTTACCGTGTAGTAAAAAACCGGCGACAATTGGATAATACGGGGACGGACAAACCCATCCTGGGCATTTTTGGTGACGAGTCCTTACCCTATACCATAGACCGTAACCATGATTCCGGCCTGGAAGCCGATTTTCCTACACTTGCCGAAATGACACATAAAGCTATCGATCTCATGAAGGACCATCCGGAAGGGTTTGCACTTTTGGTAGAAGGGGGGAAGGTAGATTGGGCAGCGCATGGCAATGACATTGCAGCTTTAATTTATGACCAGATTGCCTTTGATGAAGCGGTAAAAACAGCTATGGAATTCGCCGAAACCGACAAAGAAACCCTGGTAATCATTACTACCGACCACGGGAATGCCAATCCGGGTGTGGTTTACGGGAAGGATGCCAATGAGAATTTTGATTCCATTCAACATTACAAACATTCCAATGAGTGGATTTTGAATAACTTTAGCAAAAACACAAAACCTTCCCAGGTCAGGGAAAGAATTGCTTATGCCAACAACATTTCCATGACGGAGGAAGAAGCCAAATTGATCCTGCGATATTATGATAATTTAAATCCGGAAGAAGGCCTCTATAATCCGAAACACTTGCCTTTTGCAGCTTTAGCGGAAATTCAACGAAAACACAATTCGGTAAGCTGGATCAGTATGAATCATTCTGCCGATTATGTGGAGCTGGCAATGTATGGCCCGGGAAGCGAGTTGCTCAAGCCGTTTGTCAAAAATACGGACCTGCATTACCTGATGCTGCAAGCGGCGGAAGTAGAAAATAATTTCTGATTTTTAGAAAGAACATATGACCAGACCGGCCTGAACATATCGGAATGTCAGGCCGGAAAACGATGTGCCGGTGATATAGTATAACGGGAGGGAAGACCGTCCGTTAAACTACTGTGCTTTAAAATAAATTTAGACTTGTCTAAATTTATTTTTAGTTTCAACCATATTTTTATTAGATTTGTCCTGTGAAAATTATAAAACCTAAAAACCGGAAGTGATGGAAACAACGTACCGATTGCCTGAATTACCTTATGGCACAAAAGATCTTGCCCCGATGATCACAGAAGAAACTTTTGATTATCACTATGGGAAGCACCACGCTGCTTATGTCAACAATTTAAACGGGCTTATGAAAGATACCCGGCTATCCGGTATTCCCCTGGAAGACGTTATCCGGATCAGCTATAAAAACGGTGATGTGCCGCTCTTTAACAATGCGGCCCAGCACTGGAACCACAGTTTCTTTTGGCATTGCCTGTCCCCGAATGGCGGTAAGGCGCCGACCGGAAAGATCAGAACCTGTATTGAAAGGGATTTCGAAAGTTTTGAAGCATTTAAGGATGAATTTTCGACAACAGCGATCAGGTTATTCGGTTCCGGCTGGGCATGGCTGGCGCAAAACGAGGAAGGTAAACTGGAAATTATCCCCATGAAAGACGCTCATACACCGCTAACCGAAGACAAAAACCCCATCCTTACCCTGGATGTCTGGGAACATGCCTATTATATAGACTACCGCAATGCCCGTCCGAAATTCGTGGAAAGTTTCTGGGAAATCGTGAACTGGGATTTTGCCAACAAAAACCTCAAATGACGATGATATGAGTGAGCCCTGCCTGAATCACATAGAAAACTACTGGAAAACCAAAACAAATACATCCAACAAATTGTTCCGTAAAGGGCAATTCGAAGAAGCACTGGTGGGATATAAAGACGCTCTTTACAGGGCCGAAGTACTGAATCATAATCTGTCTGCCTGTATTCGTCATCATGTACCTTTTATACAGGTATATATAATTTCGTGCAATAATATTGCGTATACCCATGTGGAACTGAAGCAAGAGGAACAGGCCGAAATCATGTTCCGCCGGGTCATTTATTATCTTTTACACCTGCTACACAAGCAACACCCGGATATAAAAACGGAAGAAATTCAAAACGAACTAAAAAGAGCTGCAATAACCTATACCGATTTTGTCACGGAAAATAAAGGGGATAAAAACCTGCTTTCCGTACTGACCGCATTGAAAAAACAGTTACAGAAAAGTCCCGGGTAGAAATTCTTCCGAATAAGATCGTTGCAGGGGAGACCTATTAATATTTTTAACACTGAACATGGCTAAAAATGTATCCTGCTTGAAACCACATGAATAATTTACTCTAAAAAACAAACTATGAACTTTATGATACACAGTTCCGGAAAAGTCATAGCCATCGATTTTGACGGTACCATTGTCGAACATAAATACCCGGAAATAGGAAGGGAGATGCCCTTTGCTTTTGCTACAATCAAGGCATTACAGCAAAAAGGACACCGCCTTGTCCTCTGGACTTACAGGCAAGATAAGAGTCTGAAAGAGGCTGTAGATTATTGTAAAAAACAAGGTGTTGAGTTTTATGCCGTAAACGAAAATTATACCGGGGAAAACCGGCAAAAGGGATACAGCCGAAAGCTTGATGCCGATGTCTTTATTGACGACCGGAATGTGGGCGGATTTTTAGGTTGGGAGAAAATATGGGAAGTATTGCATCCCGAAGAATCCATGACCGTTACTGTCAAAAAACATAAAAGAACAAAAATATCGGAAAGACTGCGGCTTATGTTTTACAAACGCTGAAAAGTTATACTTACCCCAAAATACCCTGGTCGTTTTTTCCTTATCCACTTTTCTCCTGATTTTCTTTTCAGCTTTAAACAGACCTTAAGAGCAGATAAAAGAACCCGGGGATAAAACCTTAAACAGCTTCTGATTCTTGATGTCAGATTTGGTGACAGGGTATTTTATATTTCTTCAGTACTTACCATTGCATTGGAATCCTATTTAAATCTGTAAGATTTGTCTTTTATAATGTAACACTTTCCATTTTAATTAGTGTCACATTTGTAATACTGTCTGACTTAGGGTAGTGTTTTTTATTTTTCTATTGAATGGCAGGCATAAAGCTACATTATGTAAGATTACATAAGTACTAATTCTACGTAAAGCATACAAAATGAAAGAGAGGAATAATGTATACAAGAAAGGGGAACAAGTATGCGCCATAGTACGCCCTACGGTTCCACTTATTATCAGGGTTTATGTACGAGGAGTGTATTACTGTAAGGTACAAAACGATTTGAAAGCAAAAGAACTGGTGTATTTTGAGAGAGAGTTAAAAGAGTATATCGCGTAAGCATTTCAGTAACCTATACAACCGTAGTGTTAAATTCTTAGAATCGTCTGACTTTCCGGTTAGGCGATTACTTTGTTCTAAAAATAATCCCTATGAAACTGGCATTGATCGGCACTTATCCACCTCGTGAATGTGGTATTGCCACTTTTACACAAAATCTGACACAGGCCATAGCTGGCAGTACCGAAGAAAATACGGAGACGCTGATTATTGCCATGAATGACCATCATATACCTTATACGTATCCTAAAGAAGTAAAACACATTATAGAACAGGAACAGCAAACCGATTATCTGGAGGCTGCGAATTTCATTAATCTCAGTGGTGCTGATCTTTGTGTCCTGGAACATGAATTCGGAATTTTCGGAGGGCTCAGTGGTGTGTATATTCTGCCATTATTGTACAGGTTACGAATACCTATTGTGGTAACGTTGCATACCATATTGGAAACACCATCTTATAATGAAAAGGCCATTCTGAAGGAAATTTGTAAAATGGCGAATAAGCTAGTGGTTATGTCTAAAAAGGCTATTCAAATCTTGAAAGCTATTTACAACGTTCCGGAAGATAAAATTATATTTATTGAACACGGGGTTCCCGATATTCATTTTGACTCACAGGCAGCCAAGAGGGCTTATAAGCTGGAAAATCATAAAGTTTTACTTACTTTCGGATTTATAGGGAGAAGCAAAGGGATCGAAACCGTGATCAAAGCATTACCCCGGGTAATTGAACAGCATCCGGAAGCACTATATATTGTCATAGGAAAAACACATCCTAATGTGCTGCGGCACTCCGGGGAAGAATATCGTAACTATTTACAGTTACTGATTAAAAATCATCAGTTAGGTAAACATGTTTTGTTACTGAATGAGTTTATCGACGAACAAGAGCTGTTTAAATATTTATCCGCCAGTGATATTTATATCACGCCGTATCTCAATGAGGCACAAATTACCAGTGGTACATTATCTTATGCGCTGGGGGCGGGTTGTGTCGTAGTTTCCACTCCATTCTGGCATGCGGCAGAATTGTTGGCCGATGACCGGGGCGTATTATTTAATTTCAATGACGATCGGATGCTTTCCAATACCTTAAACCGGCTTTTGGACGAGCCTGAAACTTGTGCAGCTATCCGCGAAAAAGCCTCTTCATATGGGAAAAATCTCGTCTGGCCAAAAATAGGATTGCAATATACTGCACTATGTAAAACCATTTTGGAAGAACCTAAAAGGAGTGTGCCTGTAAAAGAAACAGTACTCGATCCTTTGTTGCTTCCTCCTTTATCTTTAATTCATATCAAGAGGCTTACGGATGACACGGGGATTATTCAGCATGCAAAATTCGGGATTCCCAATTTAAAGGAAGGATATTGTCTGGATGATAATGCCAGGGCATTACTCATGGTTTTAATGACGTATAAACAAAATAAAAATGAACTGGCTCTTGAACTCATGCCTATTTATTTAAGTTATATTCATTATATGCAAAATGACGATGGAACATTCCGGAATTTCCTGGGTTTCAATCGAAGTTTTTTAGACGAGATCGGGTCGGAGGATTCTTTTGGCCGAACAATCTGGGCATTAGGTTATTTATTGGGTAATTCTCCCAATGATGCCTATTATCAAACGGGGAAATTACTGTTTTTCAACGCAGCCCCCAATTTTGAAAATCTCAAATCCATACGAAGTATTGCAAATACTATTATAGGGATTAGTTATTACCTGACTTCCAATCCGTCAGATGATGAGATGACAGAACGATTGAGAAACCTTACCGGAAAGTTAACATCAGAATATTCCAGACACGGCACGGCAGACTGGCGATGGTTTGAGCATTTACTGGCTTATGATAACGGGATATTGCCGCTGGCACTATTGCATGCCTCACAATTGCTCAATGATACCAATGTTACCGAAATTGCTTTACAGTCTATGAACTTTTTAACAACACATACCATAAAAGACGGTTGTTTGTCTATTATAGGGAACAAGGAGTGGTATGCGAAGGATGGAGAACGGTCTTTATTCGCTCAGCAACCTATCGATGCTATGGCTATGGTTCTTATGTACCATCGGGCTTTTCTGTGTACTAACGACAAAGAGTTTCTGAACCTGCTGTTTATTTCTTTTATGTGGTTCCTGGGTGAAAATGACCTGAGAATGAGTTTATACGATTTTGAGACCAAGGGATGTTGCGATGGTTTTGAAAGTTACGGGGTTAATCGAAATCAGGGAGCGGAGAGTTCATTAGCTTATCTGATCTCCCATTTGACCGTTTTACAGGCGCATGAAGAATTTATAATATCACCGGATCATACGGAATTACCCTGTTAGCGCTTTTATCAGATCCGGCATGGATATTACAGCATATGCAGATGCATAATCGGATACTGCATACGGAAGAATCAGACTGTCGTTATGTATAATTGCACCACAGGAATATACCACATTGGGAACATATCCGTCCCGCTCATTTTCAAGAGGGATCAGTAAGGGTTCTTCCAGCCGTCCTAATACCTTTGCAGGATCTTCTAGGTCCAGAAGTGAAGCCCCTATACAATACCGCCGCATGGCCCCTACACCGTGGGTAAGCACCAACCATCCCTGTGGTGTCCATAACGGGGAACCGCAATTCCCTATTTGTCTGAACTCCCAGGGGAATTCGGGTTTTTGGAGCAATATAGGGTTGTTCCATACCGTAATTCTTGAGGCGTACATAATATAATTATTAATACCATCAACCCGGGCGAGCATGGCATATTTTCCCTTGATCTTTTTTGGAAACAATGCCAGGTTTTTGTTCTGTGCGCCATTACCCAACAGAGGCATGATCCTAAAGGTGTAAAAATCATCTGTGGAGAGCAATTTGGGTAATATGGTATGTCCGTTAAATGCCGTATAAGTAGCATATATTTTATTGGTGTTATCTTCATCGGAAAAACTGACAAATCTGGCATCTTCCATACCATTACGTTCCGATGCGGACAACGGGAATATGACACGTTCGGTTATATCTGAGTCCGGTTGGAACTGTACATCGTAATACGAATCCATTAACCAGGTAATCTCCGTAAAAGCAGTTCTTCTTTTCTGACTCAGTGATTCATCTTTAAGCAACAAGTTAACAATGTTTAATAGGGACTGATACTCAAAAACTTCCGGAAGATTTTCCATAAAGATCGATGTAAAACTTTCCGGAATACGCATTTCTTTCATTTTCGTTATAAATCGTTCTTTATCGTAAGTTGTTTTATGAATAATCTCTGCCATGTCCACGTATTTCCCCACCTTATCCAGGTGCAGGTTATTCTCCTTGTCTAAAACGCCTCTTCGAAAAACAATTGACGAAATATGTCCTTCTCCCGTTGCCCGAAAAGACAAAATAACCCTTTTTTCTCCTTCTTCCAACAAGGATTGATCGGGGTCCTCTATAATAGACGGATTGAAAAATGCTGCAGATTCTATAGAATATTCCATAGTACAATAAGCCCCAATTAACATTTTCCGATGGTAAGAAAGCTTTTCATAATCCACCCCGACACTCAGTATAAGCTCTCTCACAAGTTCGCAATGCTTATTAAAGAGCTCAAAAATATTGCGGTGCCGGGGCGCGAATTCTCTTAAAGTCTGCTCTAGAAGACGATGTATTTCAGAGTCGGTCAGAGACATTATTCTTTTAATCATATTCCTCGTTCCATCGTCTCCATTGGAAAAGAAACGCCCGACAACACGCCTGGCATCCGGGATGAATTTCAGGTCTTTACGAAGTACGGGAATACGCATATATAGTGAATAAATAGTTACTACTACCTAATTTACAAAAGAATAATTTCGTATTTTAGACCAACAAAAGTGTGCATTAATAAAGTAATGCCAAGATACACTCTTACCTTTCCATTACGTTGCACTTAAAAAGAAAATTATTACACATTTATATATTGACAGAGGCCTGCGTTAGAAACAATTGAGGAGATACACTTTGCTTTACAGATGGCAACGTATTGTTTTCAATATTCCATCAGGGATTTAATTCGCCTGTTATTAGCGAATTAAAAGAAAATGAAATATGATTCTATATATAAAATACATGGTATGCCTTCGGTGTAAGATGGTAGTTAAATCCGAACTCGACAAATTAAACCTGAAGTATGGTTCTATAGATCTGGGAATGGTGGAGCTGTTGGAAGATCTTACCGTCATGCAGGAGACGGAACTGAAACAGAATCTTCGTAAATCCGGTTTGGAATTAATGGATGACGAAAAAAGCATCCTAATCGAAAGAATTAAGGCTGTCATTATAGAAATGATTCATTATACCAATGAATTACCCCGGGTTAATTATTCGGATTATATCAGTCGGAAATTGGGGGGTGATTATGCGCACTTAGCCAATATTTTTTCAGAAGTTAAAGGAATAACGATACAGCATTTCATTATTATTCATAAAATTGAAAAGATAAAGGAACTACTCCTTTACGACGAACTGAGCCTTACGGAAATTTCTTCTCTTATGCATTATAGCAGTGTGGCCCACCTTTCCACCCAGTTTAAAAAAATAACAGGCCTTTCTCCTTCGTTTTATAAAAAAATTAAGGATAAACGGAGAATTCCCCTCGAAGATTTGTGAAACCAGCTATAACCGTTTGTACGCTGTCAGCAAAAGCCTGGAACAAACAGAGAGACAACTATCGGGGACAAGCCCGCGAGACATTCACACAAGAGGATCTTAACTCATTTCAGTGCAAAACTTACGGGAATAAACGGTATTGAATAGGATTCAAGTCGAACGGATCAGGTAGTAACGGATATTACCTCTGTTTTTCCCAGTTGTCGTAACATACGCATATGATCGGCTATGGCGGCGGCAAAGGTCTTTTTTGTGTGGTATGGCAGGCCGTATTCATGTGCTGTTTGCCTGACGATATGTGATATTTTCCGGTAGTGGATATGGCATATATTGGGTAATAAATGATGTTCTACCTGGTAGTTTAGTCCCCCTATAAGCCAGGAAAAAAAACGGCTCCGGGGAGAAAAATCACTCGTTGTAGCCAACTGATGCAAAAACCAGTCATTTTCTACAATTCCTTTGCTGTTTGCGATCGGAAATTTGGTAACAGGCATAATATGAGCTACCTGGAATACACTGCTTATGCAAAGACCGGTAACCATGTGCATACTCACAAAAGCCAGTATAATTATCCAGGGGGATAAAGGCACGATAAAGAGTGGCAGCACAAGTGCATAACTGTAATACAACAGTTTCCATCCGATAAGCTTTAACAGTTCTCTTTTGTATTCGTTTTTTTTATCCAGAAAACCCATTTTTTTGTACCGGTGGATCCTTATGAAATCCTTTACCGTTATCCACATCAGGGTAGAAATACTATAGAAGAACCAAACGTAAATATGCTGGAATTTCTGTACCCGGTGCTTCCGCGCATGTGGGGAGAACCGTAGAAAAAACGGAACATTAATATCGTCATCGGCTTGCAGTACATTAGTGTAGGTATGGTGTAGCACATTGTGCTGTATTTTCCATACGGTGGCATTGGCACCGATAAGGTTCATCGTATAGCCGAGGTATTTGTTTACTTTACGGTTTCTGGAATACGAACCGTGAATGGCATCGTGCATAATGCCCATGCCTATGCCAGCCATTCCCAGACCACTGATGATGTATAGTGTAAATAGCAATGGTGCGCTGTGGACAATCCCGGTGTTGATAAGTACCAGGGGAGCTACAAAAGCAAAAAGCATGCAAACGGTTTTCCCGACCATACTTTTATTGGCATGTTTACTGATGTTTCTGGTCTTAAAATAGGCATTCACCCTCCTCCTCAATGTTTTGGAGAAATCGGAAGGCTGGTTTGTCGAAAATCTCGGGGTATTCATAATGTAATATTTTTGAGTGAGACCGCCTTGGAACTTTATTGATAGTGAAAATAAAATTGAAGCATTTGGCCTCTTCTGTAAAGAAAAGTGGAAAGTTCAGGAAAAAGTAGAAAAATAAAATCTTTGCTTCACCCTGGATTCTCACCTAAAAATAAGAATCCTCACCAGCCCTCTATCTAGATTTTTTAATATAAATACAAGGTACGCCTTATTTCTTGAAATCCCTAATATTTTTCATTGCTAAATTGTTGTATTTAAATTAATTAGAGGGGGAATAATAAAGGAAGCCTGAACAACACTATTACCCGGACAGAAGTAAAAAAAGCCTCTGAAGTCTCGAAGGCCTTGTGTTTACTATTGTGGGTGCCGGATACAAGTCTCGAACCAATTTTCGGATTTATGTGAGTTTTCTGAGTGAAAATAATTTTAACTTATAACGGAAAATCAATAAATCATAACGACTTGTAGGTTTTTGTTCTTTTTTTCATCTTCTTGCTTTATTTTTACTCACTAAGTGTCCCGATAGTATCGGGATGCCCAGGGGTAGTTGACTTGTACTAAATTTCAGGAGTCATGGTCTATAAAAAAATTGTTCCAAGTGATGTATTAAAACCTTATATAAGGAGGTTTTGGTTTTTTGATTCGGAAGAATTCATCACCAGAGAGGAAGTTTTATTGCCTTCAGGTTACCTGCAAATTGCTTTTAATTTAGGAGGTGCCGAATGGCAATCTAAACATGGTGATAACTTCGAGACCGACACAAATCTGGAATTGCGAGGCCAACAAATGGGGCCTTCAAGGACCAAAATGATCGGACGTGATATTATCCTGGGAATCAATTTTCATCCCCATACTGCTTGTTGTTTTATAAATGACAGAGCCGCTCTTTTCAGTAATAATATATTCGATTTGTGTGATGTTTTCGGAAAAGACACCGCCTTATTACATGAAATGTTGCTTTCAGAAAATGATTTAACTGCCCGAATCCACATACTTGAAGCATTTCTAATAAAAAGGCTGAGTAAGTACAAGATAAAAGAAAGAAATATAGAGTTTCTTAATTATATGATAACCTCATTAGCGCAAGACGTTATTACCCCGACCGCGGTAAAAAAAATGGTAACGGAAACAGGCTACAGTGAACGTCATATACAGCGGCTGTTTAAAGAATACATTGGTGTAACACCTAAAGAGCTTCAAAAAATATATCGTTTTCATGAGAGTCTTCGTGAATTAAACAAATCTCCGGAGGCCCTTACCCTGGTTGCATATAATTGTGGTTACTCAGATCAGTCACATTTTATTAAAGATTTCAAATCTTTTACAGGAATAACACCATCTTCTTACCAAAAAGGATTATTTCCGTCAAGCAGTGGTTTTCTGTAAAATAGAAATGTCGTTTTTTTACAATCATAACACTTAACTGAGGTATACTTTTATCCAATAAAATTTAAATCAGTTAATTATGACAAGCAAAAACTTTTTATTTGGAATCATGGTCTTAGTGTTTTTTATCTTCTGCCAGAAAAACTTCGGTCAGACATCTGAACTGGAAGAAGCAAAAAAGGCAATAGCAGAAAGTAATGCTATTTATTTTAAATCGTATGAAAGAAACGAACCCAAACTTTTCACAGATCGCTATGCCAAGGATGCATGTTTAATGGAACCGGGTAAACCGATTATGTGTGGTGAAGATATCGTGGCTGAATTTTTCAGAAAGTCATATGCCGGTGGCACCCGTAGTGGTGAATTTATCACCCAGGAGGTTTTTGGTGCTGGTGACGGATATGTTGTCGAGGTTGGTTTGCTTAAAATTTATGATGGAAAAGGAAAACAGAAGGATAATGGAAAATATTTGGTCCTCTGGAAAAAAACACCTGAAGGCTGGAAAATGTTCCGGGATGCTTTTAGCAGCAATCAATAGCTGTGAATATTATTAAACATAAATTACGTTGTGACTTTAGGTCATATCTGTGCGTTTGCAGTGTCGATTATGCTTTAGCTACTACATCCGGACAAAAGTAATTTTACTACTCACTAAATTATTACACGTAATAATGAAACCGACATGATTAAAATAATCTTTAAAGCACAAACATGCATGATTGTTTTAACCGTCGAATCTTCCCGGCAGTCAGATGGAGGTTCCATCCCGCTATTTCGGGACAGGTAGTGACCATTGAAAAAACAATAAAAAAACACATGAAACATATTTTAATATTAATTGGTCTGGGAATACTAGTAAGCTGTACTAATAAAACCCGGCATACGAATGATCTTGACGTGAAATCATTACTCTTGCAGCAATTGAAAAATACACATGACAACCAGGAATGGTTTGTGCCTTCCATAAAAGCAATCGAAAATCTTTCAGCGGAACAATTAAATTGGAAAGACAGTACCGCAAATCATTCCATAGGCGAATTAATTTCTCATTTGACATTTTGGAATGAAAAGAACCTAAAGAAAATAAGGGGTGAAGATTTATCTGATTTCCAAATCGAAAGCAACGAAGTCACATTTAAAAAAGATAAAGATTTAGAATGGAAAACCGTAGTCCGAAAGTTAGATGATCAGCAATCGGAATTGGAAACATTAGTTGAAAACGCAACACCGGAACAAATTAATGAATGGGGCTCAATGATAGCCAATTTAGCTGCACATAATGCATATCATACGGGTCAGATCATTTACATAAGGAAGCAGAACGGATGGTGGAAATGATTGATCTCTCAAAGGGATTTTGCATCGGGATGGATACTTCCAAACAAAGTGAAAGCAATCTATTTAAAACAAGCTGTGATGCTTAAATAAAACAGGAGATTGCTGAAAACCGGACATTGACTTTGAATTGTGGTTATTATTGTGGGACCCTACCGGGTTTGAACCAATGACCCCCGCTCTGCGAGTTTGCAACTTCGCAGCCTAAGCCTTCAATGAAAAGAAAAAACGAAAAACACACACTCTGAAGTGTATCTTAATCTTTCACAAGTCTTACTTTATGTATTGCTGCAAAGACCTGGTCAATGAAGAAGGCTTTAAACAAGTTACAAAAATGTGGTTCAACATCATTTTGGAAGCCCCTCAGAGAGGAGCACGACGTATTGGCCTGTCATTGATGTGCAGTGAGCTGCGAAGTCGGAGACGTTCGCAGAGCACGGAACACTTCGTAGAGCGGGTTTCACTATTTTAGTTTTAATCAACAATGTCCGTAAAGACATCACGTAGATAGTTTTTATTCAAATTTTATAATCCTGATTTCTACTTAATATAGGATCTGATATGGTTTTCATACTAAAACCTGTCGTTGTAAAATCTATTGTTCCCTTATCAGTTTCTACTAAATATCTCCATTGATTAAGTTTTCCATTGGGAGTTTTACCTATATTTTTTCTGGTAATTATATTAATGTCTATACCTACAGATTTATCAAAAATTATATCCAATTTCAGATCAATCACATTATAGCAAACTAATTCACAGGGAGCTACTAAAAATTTATAACCCTTTTCATCTTCAATCCATTCAAAAATATAGTCAAGATATAAAGTAAAATCACAATTGTCATCAGGGAACTTTAACTGGTAAAGACGACTATCGTGCCAGTTCATTTCTTCAAAGTCCTTATCAGTCCAAGTTTCCTTAATTTTCATTGTTGCTTTGTTGACGCTTTTCTAAAACCTTTCTAACAGTTCTGATGTCCTGTTGTGTCATAGGTCTAACGTCTTTTCTATTTTTATTTATAAATACTTCTCCTGTTTGTGGATTTACATTTTTAGTAAACTTTTATACATGAGGAGTTTTATAAAAATTCCCAAAAAAGTTAGACACTATTTGGGGGTGCTTCAATAGGGTTGCTTTCATTCATGTTTCGACTACTTAGGCATTTCATCTTGTAAATTGATTACTTTGCCATTGGATTCTGCTTCCAAAAATGCTTTCGAGCATAGAAAATTTAAGTTGCCTTTTTCACAAAATTCAATGTAAAAGCATTTTTTATTATTGTACTCATCATACAATTTGCCATTAATCTCATACCTACCTCTATGAAAGTTGTCCAATACCAATTCATTCATATCTGTAGGTATTAAAAACTCAATAAAATCTACATCCTTAAAAACAAACCTTAACAGAGTTCCTTTGTTAGAGCTAACAAATTTTAAGACCAATTCACTTGATAAACCCTTAAGCTCTACCGCTATCAAAACAAAATCATTATGAATATCGTAGTAAGAGGATTTTCCAAAGTCTATCTCTAGCAAACTATCAAGTAATTTTGAATTTGTCAAATCAATCTTCATAATCATTAATTTTCATCCATCTTTTTCCTTTTCTCCAAGGTTTTTCTAACAATTCTCACATCTTGTTGGGTCATCGGTTCAGCCCTCTTGCTTGTCCTACTTATATTTTTCACCTGTCCATCGACAACATTATTTTGGTAAGATTGTTTATGGGGCGTTTCTACACCTCCGTGTGCCCTACCATCAAGATCAAAACGAGTTTGACCGCTTGGTGTCTTTATTGTGACTGAATTTTTACCTCCATTCAAATCCTTTTTTATTGCTGTGGCTTGCTCTTTGATTGCCGGTTTATTACTTTTTGGTCCAAGTCTGCCTCTTACAATTGTTACAATACCAGTGGCTACAATATTCTCAACATCCTGAATAGTTCCTTCTCCATTTTCTATTCTTCTGACCATATCACCTGTGGCCGCCATCCCCCCATCATTTATCTGTCCCAGATCTTTACCTGCCATGCCTTCATTCCAGGTCGATGCAGCACCGTTGTACATTGCTTTTAAAACGTTGTCTCCAAAATCGCCCTCGGTACGCTCTGCCATAGGGAGCTTTAAGTTGTGCAGCCCAAAGGTCAGAACCGGCTTTCCACCTCCTTCAAAATTGAACATATTAACCGGGTTGAAAGGAAGAAGTTCAGCCCCTTCCAATTCTACTCCCAGTCCTAACTTGTTCTCCTGGAAGGCATAGGTAGAGTTATAATAATAATCTTCGGCCAATGGGTCTATCTGCCAAAAGCGAAGCGTTGCAGGATCACTTATCCTATATCTCCACTCGTGGGTATTTAAGCCTAAATCTTCGGTGAACTCCTGCCCCTGGTAGGTCTTCAGGTTATTCTTTACCCCGGACATCGCACCATTATAGCCGCGATGTTCTAACCCGCCAGGGTAATAGTTCTGTTCCCTCCGGATTTCCGAAGCTCCCACGATACCATCACTATTGTCGTCTGCATAGGTTATCCGCGTATTACCCCATATATCCGTTAAGCGATATACATACTGGTATCCACCTCCGGCTTTCGGTTCAAAATAGCCTTCCGGGTGGCTTACCTGCTTGAGTTGGTTGTTCTCATAGATGTACTTACCTGCATACTCCGTACCTGTCACAGAACTTCCCTGGGTAACCTCTTTCTTTAATTTGGTCCCCAAAGCATCGTAAATATAAGCAATTTTATTGCTTCCGAAACTGACCTGGGTAGGAAGGTTTAAGTGATTGTAAGTAATACCTGTAATCCCCTTGTTCTTGTCTCTTGTCATATTGCCGTTGGCATCCCGGGCATAATCATTGTCCGTATTACTGCCGTCCTTAAAACCATAGGTTTTATTGCCCGTTTCAGTCACCTTTACCAAAAAATTACCTCCGTTGTGGTAGGCATAACTCAGTTTATCCATGACCCCAAAAGAAGTGGCATTGGCATTAATTGCACCGTTACGGGTCAGCTTGGTAATATTCCCGTTCTTGTCATAGGCAATATCCTCTACCGTGTAACGATCGGTCTGCCCGCTGCCGTTAAACTTCCCGGAGGTGATCCGGTTCAGGGCATCATAGGTATAGGCATAACGTCGCATGGTATTGTCATTAGTTGTTTTCCAATACGTTTCCGCTATGTTACCATTATATAAAGGATCAACCACCCCGCTTCGGCTGGTGTTATAATTGACCTGGAAATTAAACAGCTTACCTGCGGGGGTATCCACATCATTGATATCCGTCAACCATCCACGTACATTGTATGTATAAGTAATGTTTTGTAAAGGGGTTTCCGCACTGTTCCCTACCTTCTTCTCCTTTAACTGCCCGAGGTCATCATATACATTTTCTGCAATAAGCTCTCCTGCCGGGCTGATCGAAGCACTAAAACTGGCACTACTGGTCGCCTTGAAGTGAAAACCAGGCTTTAAGGTAATGGAATTGCCAGCCACTTCGTTCTTAGTAGTTGTAACTGCACTGTTAAAGGTCAGGTTATCCCCCGTAGTATTTCCGCCACAGTTCCCGTTAATACATTGTAATTGTCTTATCAACCGGCCGGCATGGTCATATTCAAATTGGTCTACCGTAACTATAGCTGCATTGCTCCCTTTGGTATGGGTGGTTTTGCTTTCCAATACCTTCCCGGCAAAATCCAGTTTGTTTTCTACAATATCGGTAGTATTCAGGTAAGGGTTTTTGGTAGCCGCGTAGATCAGCCTTCCTTTTTTATCATAGGCGCTGATCGTGGTGATCCAATGGTTAGTACCCAATACTCTTGTCTTACTCCCCGTAGCCAGGGTTTTGGTCCGCGTATCTACCGTTTGTCCCAATACCGTAGTGGGTTTGGTTAGCCCGGCAAGGTCAAAAGTGTAGTTGTCATAATAATTAATGGTATGGATCTCTGCCATGCCTTGCGGAATAGCCGCATTGTTGTAATATACAGGAGTACCGGCATAAGTGCTCGAAGTTTCGGTTTTGGTTACATATTGCTCATAGGTATTTGTATTATTGGCCGTGGTTTGCAGGGTAGCCCTGGTGCTTTCGCTATTATGAAAACCCGTATAAGCTACCCTCCCAAAGGCATCATACTTGGTAAAAAGCCATTTGTTCTGGGCATTCAGCTTGGCATCCTGTGTCATTACCGGCTGGTCCAGGGTGTTGTACACGATGTATTCCCAACCCTTGCCCGGCACTTTCTTCTCTACCAAACGGTTCCGTTCGTCATATTTATACTGGTAGCACAACTCGTTGAGTATTGTGGCGGTAATCGTTGCTCCCGTATTAACCTTTGGCGGGAGCACATAGGTTAAATTCCCGTAATCGTCATAGACGTAATAGGTATCGTGAGCTCCGCTGTTGTAGGTCCGTTTTAACACTGCACGGCCCTGTTTGTCCTTGTATTCTTTGGTCGTTCGGTTATCTCCATCTGCCGGTTTCCAGTTTTCGTCTTTGGTTACCGTGACATAAAGTTCCCCGGCCGTATAATGTCCGGAAGCCACCAGGGAGGGGGTATAATCGGAGGTCAGGGACACCTCGTACAAACGTACTTCACTGCCACCGTTGGTCGTGTAATCGTACTTGATGGTATGGTCGGTATCACTGGCGGGGTTCGCCTTCCACGGATTGCCCGGGGCACCCACCTCTTCTATCCGGTTCAGCGGCGAGGGTTCAAAAACTTTTTCACTGTAGGGGTTGGTGGTGTTTTCATATTTGGTGGTATTATAAAAACTGTTGGTCTGCAACAGGGCATTACCGTTGTACTGCCCTTTGTTCTGCCCGGCACGGTAAGGAAGGTACTCTTTGGCCTGACGGCCAAAGGCATCGTATTCGATATGGGTGATCAGGTCGTTCTTATCATTGGAGGCCTTAACTGCAACCTCCTGTTTGGGCCTCCCTAAACCGTCATAGTATATTACGCTTTCTATGACATCTTCCCCTAACGTAATTTCGGAAGCCTTCTCCAAAGGCTTTTGATAATTACGTTTGAAAACATAGTTTTCAGTTTGTGTAGGTTCTCCTAATTGATTCTCATCCAAAACAACATTAATTCTTTTTCCTAAAACTTCTTCTTGGTACAATTCATCGTATAATTCAACTTCGATATCATAACTGGAAGAACTATGATCTGATGACCAAGAAACACTAATTTTGTGCCTCTCGTTCTGATAGTGTTTTAGCAATTGTGATGAGGTATTCCCCATGGCAGAAACTGTTGTGGTAGCATTAGGTTCATTCTCAATGACCCCACCAAAAATTCTCCAGAAAGTGGATTTACTATTCATTAAATATCCTTGAGGATTTTTTAGGTAAATTTCATAATCATATACTCCATTGACAGATACCTCCGTTGGTCCGACTAATTCCACATTACCATATATACCTTGTGCCTTACTATAGAAGCAAGAGAAAAACAAGAAAGCTACAAACAATGGCTTTCTGAAAATTCTGCTAAATATTTTCATCTCTATATCGTTTTTATGTAATACAGAACACTAAAAACCATGCTTTCATCATCGCCTAATCTTTTTAAAATAAGTCGGTTATCAGAAATAAATTCTACATAGTATTGTGTAGTATATTCTCCTTTCGATATATTTAAAATCCTATCAGGCATGCATTCCCAAACAGCTTCTACCATAGTGCCATCCTGTAATTCTAAAGTGAAAATAGAATTAGATTTAAAATTCAGCGTTCTGTTTACATAACTATTTTTAAAAAAAGACAATCTTTCCCCACTTAGGTTTGATAGCATATTTTTTTGCTTAGTATTTTGTCGATCACAGGTCAGGTTATAGTCTAATTGCCATCTTCCCATTAAACTATCGGCATCTATATTTTGTGCATAAAAATCTGTAGAAATCAGACTAAAAAGTATTATTGCCAAATAGTAAAAACTAGTAGTTCTCATGCTTTTATATTATTGGTTTTTATAATGATATTGATACTCTTCCAGTAATTTATCGGCTTCATCTTTGATAAATCTTAAACGATTAAACGTATCGTAAGTATAGGTCATTTTTTCACCCCGGGAATCCGTGATTGTACTTATTCCTATCCATGGTTTATAAGTATAGGTCGTCACCCGGGAATCGGGTAAAGCATCCCGAAGATCATCTAAGGCTCCTATTAAATCTGCTTCTGTTCCACTATTGGAAGCATTCCTGGCTGCAGTAATAAGCGTAGAAGAAATAGTATTATATGAGGGCACATTTTCGATTTTGGCTATAGGATATTGACCATTATATCCCCATAGGTATACTATATGCGGACCATTGACCAAAGATAGTTCCAAAGGGTTGCCATAATTATCATATTTGTGGTATTGAATGCGGGGCTCTGGGGAGGCGATTTTTTTGGAAGTGTGGATTTCTTTTAGCAATACCTGGTTATTTCCCCAAGTGTCCCCAAATACATTGCGTACGGAGGATAACTTAACTCCATCCTGGTAGGTTTCGAATTGAATAGGCTCGGCAATACGGTGTTGGGTGATTAGCTTATTCTCTGCGGATGTCCGGTTTGAAATATCCTGAGGATATAAGGTTTTAGTGATTAGAACATTTCCTTTGCTGTTTTTAAGTATTGTCCTTGTCAACTGCAAATGCTCAGGATTGTCATAAAAATAACTATTAACGATTTCTATGGGATTTTCCCCGTTCTTATCAAATAATCGATCTGTAGATGAGCTCAGATAATACCAGTTAGTTTGTAATTTGTTTAAAGCTATATCCAAGTTAGAAATTCTTGCCGCCCTGTACCCATCCTCTTGCGAATCACCACACACATCACCATTTGTTGGATTATATAAATAATTATACTTCTTACGAATGGTGAGCCCATATATTGTCTGGTTGTAGTGGGTATCCCTGGTATATATGTTTTCCTTTTCTTTGGTAACTATAATATTTTCATTAATATATTTAAAATGAGATATTTTTTTCTTCAATCCGTTAATCCATCCTCTATTATCCCATGTTGAATAAGGAATAATGTCACCATATAAATGAACTGCAGGATAATCCCGACCTACATAAAATTCATGTTCAGTTCCCCCATGTTCAAAAACTCCTTCTCCATAGCTTTCAATTACATGTGTATATGTAGTACTGGGATATTTGGAAGATGGATAAAGATTCCTGACACTAGAAGAATTAAGAGTTAAAGAAACATTATCACAATCATTACAATATAAATAAGCAAACCCCGGATTTTTATGCACTTCGGAAATATTAATTCTATTAGTGTTTTTGGTTATATACCAAGGATCTAATCCTTTAATTCCCGAGGATTTTTCCATATCCTCTTTCTTGCTGTAAAAGTATCTTTTGGTCTCCCGTTTACCTAAAGCAGATGTATTAGTAATCTGTGACACCCGAAGCCCTCCTTCAGTTATTTCAACAGGAGTGGTAGTAGTGATCAGGTCTCCTTTATAATAATAAAAAACAAGACTTGCATCTGTACAAAAATGTCTCGGTGACAGGGTAATTCGGTAATTATTATCCTTAGAAAGGTATGCGTAAAAATCTTTGATCGATGAATCACGCGTAATATTTACTGAATTATCCAAGTATACTTTACCACTATCGGAGTAGTAGTAAAAGGATACGCGTCCTCCTGCTAAGTTCTCTATGGACACCGTAATCATTATTTTGTCCGGATCATCTTCATTAACAGTTGCACACTCGCTATCTCCCAGATATTTTGCCACGTTTCCAAAAAATCGAACTTCCTGGCCATACTTTACTCCTATTTCTACCTCTTTACTAGATCCTAAAGTATAAGAATCTGTATATTCCTTAACAATAACTTGTTCTCCTTCTGTAGGCCCTGTAGTCGTTTTCGTAGTACTAAAAGTATTTCCCTCATAGCTTATCTCCGTACTACCCTTTGTCGGATATATAATTTTGTTGAGTAGCCCGGTCTTAGCATAATAAGGGTTAGGCTTTTTATTAGCTCCAACATTGACTTGATCAAATGATTCATGGAGCGATACATTGTTTTGGGAAGATTTGGGGTTAGGAAAAAAATATGAATTATTCACCCCGTTAAAATACCCCCAGTGATCCTGGCTAAAAGATAATCTTTCCGGAAACTCCTCCGGGTTAATATATTCAAGTGAGTACTTTTTTGAAATGTCCTTAAAGGAAATCTCTTGTAAGAACAATCTATTATGGGCAGTTATCAAATAATTGAAATCGGCTCTATCTCTAACGGTTCCATCATTTCTCATATACCTAATATGAGACACTATTGGGAAACTCATTGTCGGCTCCAATGTAAAAGTCTCATAATCAAAAAACACCTCTCCTCGTTGGGGTTTATTACTCGAAATAGACATTAGTTGCTTACCCCTTACTACTCCTAGTGTTCGAGTAACTTCACTCCAAGAATAATACATCTCTTTCAGATCCACAGGACAAGGATATTTTGAAGCCGTAGGGACACTCAAACTCTGATGCAAACCTATCCAATAGGAATAAGATTTATTTGAATAATTCAAATAAACCTCATCCCCTAAAGGATGTACAACCTTATTCAGATACCAACCTGTTGGATATTCGTAATCAATCGATTGATCATTTTTCTGACCTTTTGTAAAGGAGTATTCTACTTCCGCAAAGTAATATTTGATCCCATCCTTGTCTGTGATAATAAAACTATTTCCTTCTTTCTTAATATCCAATCCATTAGGTTCCAATAAAACTATTTCAGGATCTGTATTATACATAAGTTGATTATGACTGAAAACAAACTGCCCCATATGTCCTAAAAAATTAAATGAAAAAATATCCATTTCAGAATCTGGAACATGGTAACTTAATGAGTCTAATGATCTTCTCTTTAGAAAATTATATGTATTATCGTTACTTACGTCTATTCCATTTTCTATGATTTCTTGTGGAATCGAGCTCAATCTGTCCTCATCCGGCTCTCCTTTAACTACCCTTGTTATCACACCTCCAGCATTTAAAACCCAACCTAGTCCTACATTAGTGGGCATCTGATCAACCTTTATCCCATTAGAATAATAATTTAAAGACAAGGGAATACTCAAGTTAGACGTCTCAAAAGTAAAAATAGGGATGTTCGAGTTTATCGTGCCACTAAAGAGATTTACAGGTATTTGTCCATATTTTCCTAATTCATACGCAGTAGGAGATGGTGGAGTCAAATCTGGTAAGGCTTCATTTTCCTGTGCAGACACAATGAAAAAAAACAAAAGGTGTATGGAGCTGATTATTAATTGTTTTTTCATATTCTATTTTTTCACTTAATCTATTAACATACTGTTTCACAAAGCCCCGTCTTTGAGTAAAACTTGTATTTGGGCTTCTTGTTTTTTATATTCAATTCAATTATTTACAACGTCAACTCCTCCACTTTCTCCAGCAACTTCAGGTTCATTGCCTTCAGACCTATCCCTTCTCCTTCCATCTCTTTAGCTGAAGGAATCCCCGGTAAATGCCCTTTTTCCTTAATATGGGCCTGTACCTCTTCTGAGGAACGCAAATGATAATCTTCCTTAAAGACATAATCTGGGGCTATAGTGCCTGCCAAGTCCACTTTAACCTCCCGGGCATGGATATTGCCTTTTACGGCGAGCTTGGCATCTGGAGTAATTGTACCTATACCTACATTGCCATTCTCTTTTATAACCATCTTGTCCGTAACTCCTGTTTCATTTACACTGCCAAACCTTATGTCACCACTTGCTGTTCCTATACGCATTGTCTGGGAACCATAAAGTCCATTAGGGTCTATAATTAAGGAATTGTTATTATCCCGTATGGTCAGATAACTATTTGAAGGGGGGCATTTTGCTCCTATAGTCCCGGTATTGTATACCAGTAGTTTTACCTCTGGAGAAGTGGTCCCTATTCCTACATTGCCCGAAGCCGGAAATGTATTGGTTTGGGCATAAATGGTTAGGGGTGCCATATATAAAAGAAGTAAAAGTCTTTTCATCAGTCTAAAATTTTATGTTTATATTCTGTATTTGCAATGTCAATAGACAACAATAATTCCATGCCAATCCTTTATCCGGGAAAGGCTTTCTTTTTTTGTTGGGGGGGATAAAAAATAAATCCTGATAATTATATACAGGTTTAGGGGATAGGTAATTTTATTTCATTCGCTATGTTAATTTTGGATTAAAGCGTTCACAAGGTACTTGATTTTACCTTCAACAGAAATGGAGATACGTTATCTTTTCATTAATGGTTTGTTGTCTTTTATAGTCGTTTATTGCGAAAAATGAAATAAAAGGTTAAGACATGTAGTTCCTAATTCTTTATTTATTACTACACTTATAAGTGAATTGAGATTTTGATTGGAGATTTATAATTAAGCCGGGTACTTTTTTCCGGATAAGTAGATTACTCCACATCCGTCCTGGATATGTATTTCTTCCACAACAAATAAACTTTTTCCATCATCTATCTCGACTTTTGAAGCTATCGGAGGAATAAAGGGCACTCCACTTTTATTAGGGCCTGTTAACACTACCAGAAAAGATGGATTTTTGAGTATATTTTTTGTCTATCGAGGCATGTTTGACGAGTTTGGTAGCGCCAAATAAGGAAAAAATAACGAAGAGAGGCAGAAAATAGGCCAAAAAGCCGCTTTGAGTGTGTAGTGTTAACAGGCCCTAGCAATCTCTTTCCCCTCTTCTACGAAATACAAATTGTATTTATGATCGTAAAGTATCTCTTTCAAAATGTCTTTAAAAAATTGTCTTATACGTGCATTACCTTTCTTTTTAATCCGTTTAAATATGGCCATAAGATTGGGTGTTTGAGTTTAATAAACAGAAAACCCCTTCCTTAGACGGAGAGGGGTGTGAAGTGCAAGATATTGTTATTAACTGATATAGGCTTGTGGATTTCCGTACTTTAATGTGTATTTGTAGTTTTCATGAAAAGAGGTGGTTACTTCCCCCTAAAATTGTGAAGTTTTACAAAGAAAGGATGGAACTTGCATCCGTATGTCACCGCTTTCTATCATGTGAAAATAAGAATTACTTTTTAATATAGGGAGTTACAAACACCTTTATATGATGGCTCCCCGTTTCCCCGAGGTTCAAACGGGGACCAGTTGGCCAGGGGCTTTTATTCCCAAAAAATCTTTATTTTTATATCCATGAACTGCCCCTTATGTTAATTGCGTAATTATAAAAACCTATTTATCATGGCAACATTTCTTTCTAAACTGTTCATTGACGGGCAGGAATTAACTGTTTTAGACTGCTCTTTTACCTTTGAAAAAGGAAGCGACAACAACGGTAAACCTTCTACACGCGCCCAAGGAGGGCAAATCACCTTGCTTTTAGCGGCTAATAGAGATGATTCCCTATTTGGCTGGACGCTTTCGGAAACCGCGACAAAAGACGGTACGATAGTGTTCTATAAAGACAATGCTATGGCCAAAATGCAGGAACTTTCTTTTACAAAGGCATATTGCCTGTATTACAAACAGCACTTTAATGCGGAAAGCGAAAACCCAATGGAGTTAGAGCTGGTCATTTCCGCTTATGAAATAACCTACGGGGCATATACCTATACCAGTCGTTGGCCGCAGGCCACGTCTTAAAATATTGAGGTATGAACAGAAATGTACAACGGTTAAAGTTTCATAATTTTCAAAGATACACCCATATGCGACTTCGGGATATGGTAAAG